>JBBTRQ010000008.1:0-83221 GCA_038065075.1 Patescibacteria group bacterium | reverse complement strand
CCGATCACCATCTAATACCCTTCTAAAAACTGTCTTGACAACCCAGACCACCTTATGCTAACTCTCTAAAACAAGGAGCCCCCCGCTCTGGCGCGTGGTAGGCGGCAAGAGAAAACTTAGCAGAAACGTCAGATCGCAAGATGGAGATGAACGGCGCGACACCCGTGCCTCCGGAAAACATAATGGCTCCCTCAGAGATAGGTGTAAACGTGGACCCCATGGGGCCGATGATCTCGACTTCGTCACCGGACTTGAGCATCGCAACCGCTTTGAGATAATCACTCTTGGTCAGACGAAGAAAAAATTGAAGCGTTGAAGTCTGCGGCGAGGAGCAAATCGAATACGGCCGACGGTCGGTAAAACCGACTTGTTTTGAGCGCTCTGGCAGCACAAGCCAAACATACTGGCCTGGAATGAAATCAAAATGGTCTGGTTTTTCTAAAACTAGCTCAATGGCATCCTGCTCAACCATAGAGTTGGAAAGGACTTGAACACGAAATCGTGGCTCTTTGTTGATCTGTGGAAGATCAAAAGATGGCGCCTGACGTCCTCCCATACTATCCTCCATACGAATGTAAAAAATGTGAGTCAACTCTTCTCTTCAGTAAGAGGCAAGACTGAAATTGTGTCAAGAAATTGATGTAAGAAAAAACCCACATGCGTGAGTTCTTTTCTGGGATGAAGTCTTGTAAGATTTTGTGACGTTTGCTATAGTCCTGCCGTTATCGGGATGTAGCTCAGTAGGCTAGAGCGCCTGGTTTGGGACCAGGAGGTCGCAGGTTCGAGCCCTGTCATCCCGACCACGAACATTTGGCTTCCAACTAAATTACAGGCATTGCAAATTGAACTCACATAGGATATCTGGTATGATTATCTCATGGGTTCGAACTTACGAGACAAAGCTCTTAAACTGAGGTTGCAAGGATGGTCTTATAACATCATCTCCAGTCGTCTTCGTGTTAGTAAAGGTACCTTGAGTGGTTGGTTGAAGCGGGCACCTTACAAACCCAACCAAACTGTCCTCAACCGAATAAAAGCCGGTCCTCGAATTTCAGGTGAGCGACGCCATGGGAAGAAACTCGCTGAGACATTAGAAATCCACGCTAAAGCTCAGCAGGATGTCGGTGAGCTTACGTCACGAGACTTGATGATGGTTGGAATCGGCCTCTACATTGGCGAAGGAACCAAACAAAACGAACAAACCAGATTTGCTAATTCTGACCCACAGGTTGTCCAAATCATCATGCAATGGTTCAGAAATGTTTGTCAGGTGCCAAACGAACACTTTCGGGTAACCGTCCATGCTCATCCTGATACTCATCTTCAAAAAGCCATCACATTCTGGTCGAAGATAACGCAACTTCCAAAGTCACAATTCCTGGCAACACAAGTTGATCAACGAACATCAAAACGGATCAAAAAAGGACGACTACCGTATGGAACAGCTCATATCGCTATCAATGCTTCTGGAAAGAAAGAATTTGGTAGAGTCCTCCACAGAAAAATCACTGGTTGGATAGAAGCCCTCAATCAAGCGGTTAAAAAAACAATGCGGGTGTAGTTTAATGGTAAAACACGACCCTTCCAAGGTTGAATCGACGGTTCGATTCCGTTCACCCGCTCCAAAAAACCCTCGGTTTGTGCCGAGGGTTTTTTGTTTTCCCTTCTCCTGTTATACTTTTCGCGGTTCCAACCAAGGAAGGTCCATGGACCCCAACCACATCCTCTCTGTCTCGCAGTTCGACCCTGACCGAATCGTCCGACTCTTCTCCCGTGTCCGGGAAATGCGCGGCATCGCCCGGCGCGGAAGGTGCTCCATCCTCGACAGCCGAATCATGGCTTCGCTCTTCTACGAGCCCTCGACGCGGACGCGCCTCTCGTTTGAAAGCGCGATGCTCCGACTAGGTGGTGAAGTGATCGGGACGGAAAGCGCGGGACACTTCTCAAGCGTCACCAAGGGCGAGAGTCTCGAAGACACCGTGCGCATCGTGGGCGGGTATAGTGACGTCATCGTCGTGAGGCATCCGGAACGTGGATCGGCACAACGGGCGGCAAGTGTGAGCTCCGTCCCCATCATCAACGCCGGCGACGGAGACGGAGAGCACCCAACGCAGGCACTGCTGGACCTCTTCACCATCCTAGAACGGTTCCCGAACAAGAAAGATCTCACGGTCGTCTTCGCGGGCGACCTCAAGTACGGCCGCACCGTGCACTCGCTTGCGCGCCTGCTCGGTCTCTACCGGATCCGAATGCGGTTCGTGAGCCCTGAGGTCCTTTCGCTTCCGAGCGTTCACCGTGACGAACTCGTGGAGATGGGGTCCGACCTGCGTGAAGATCGATCGCTCGCACAGGCGATCGAGGAGGCGGACGTCCTCTACATGACCCGCGTCCAGAAGGAGCGGCTCACCGGTGAACAGGGAGTGCAGACCGACGGCCGTGACTACGCGCTCTCTCACGAACTGGTCGGGCGCATGAAGGACGCGACGATCGTCATGCACCCACTTCCTCGCAACGCCGAGCTCCCTACTTGGTTCGACGCCGATCCTCGAGCGGCGTACTTCCAGGAAGCCCAGAACGGCCTGTACGTCCGCATGGCACTCTTGGAGGAACTCCTCAACCCCTTCCCGGGCTGAGACGACATCACCCAACTGGGTGATTTTCAATTTGAAAACCAGCTCCTAGAAGCTGGTTTTTTACCATCGTTTTGTACTCGCTGTAATCGCGATCGCCAGCGCGTCGGCGGCGTCGTCGGGCTTAGGAATTTTTGGAAGTGCAAGCAACTGCATCACCATTTTTTGCATCGCGGCCTTCCCTGCTTTCCCGTCACCTGTCACGGCCTTCTTCACTTGCGCGGGGGTGAACTCAAACACCGGGCAACCAGCCTGCGCGGCCATGAGAAGTGCTACGCCTCGAGCATGGGCGACGTTCATCGCGGTCGACGATGACTTTCCAAAAAACAGTTTTTCGATGGCCACGGCGTGAGGCTGGTGATGAGCAAACAAGTCACCGAGGTCGTTGGCGAGCGACAGGAGTCGATTCTCAAACGCGTCCCCGCTGGTGGTTGTCGACACGCCATAATCAACAAGTTCCATCTTGGCACCCTCCACATAGATGACTCCAAATCCCATGCGGCCGTAGCCGGGGTCGAGTCCCATAATAATTCGTGTGTCGTTCATAGTCGACTTGCAATTTCATATATGATACACTATTGTCATAATTATGAAAAGCAAGAAAAACCTATTGGAACAGCTTGATAATTTGCCCCATTTCACCAAGAGCACGATATATCAACTTGGAAGCCAGTTGGGGCTAAAAAACAGCACGGTTAATACCTATATTAGCCGATTTTTGAAGCGCAAGGAAATTCTGCCTCTAAAAAGAGGCTTGTACATATCGGCAGAATTTTTTAACAAAAGCAAAAGCGATATTTCGTACTCATTCTATCTTGCAAATATCATCCGGACACCTTCATATGTAAGTTCATGGACCGCCCTCCAGTATTACAACCTCGCCACGGAAGCCATTCGCGGAGTCACCTCAGTAACGCCAAAAGTTACAAGAGGTTACGAAACAAGAGCGGGCGCTTTCTCGTATAACTCAATCCAGAAAGTGCTTTTCTCTGACTACTCTCTTGTAAAAGGCACGTTTGATTTCTTTATCGCTTCGCCATCAAAGGCGTTATTCGATCTCTTGTATTTTAGAACGCGGCAGTTTCGAGGCGTTAGTTTTGAAAATGTCGGGAAGATGATTGAAGAACTACGGATAGATATTGCTGAGATGGATGAAGTGGAACGAAACAAATTTTATGAAAAAGTAAAAACATACACCCATGAGTGAGCAGATGTTAAAAATTTTGAAGAACAAGCTTGATGGCCTTTCAGCGTACGGCGTTAGTATTACTGATCCCGAAACACGCCTCAATGCTCTGAAAGAGGAGTTGCAGTTCTACGTTCTTGATTTTATTTACCATCATCCAGAATACAGTAAATGGATAATGTACGGCGGGTCTGCGCTTCGCATTTGTTACGACCTTGATCGCATGTCTGTTGATTTGGATTTCGAGATAAGCCACGAGATTGAAAACGATTTTCTAAACGAGCTGAAAGAGGAAGCAGAAAAACACTTTTCAAAGGTATACGGCATTGATTCTGAATTCCTGAAAATCTCCACCACTAACAATAGGGGCATCACGCTTAAATTCCGAGCCGGCAGTCTGATAGAAGGATACGTTTCCGAATGGGTGCATATAAAAGTTGATCTAAACCATTTTGCGCCAGCTTCAGGCGTGGTGACAGAGCGAATGCCACAGAACCACGGGCAGTTGTCGTTCGTGATTCGGACATACAATCTCTCCTCTCTCATGGCCAGCAAGATTGCCGCAATCTTCTTGCGCAAAACGCGGGGCGTGGGCGTTGCTATCTACAATGAAAAGGGGCGAGACATTTACGATTTGCTCTGGTATATGAGTAATAAAATCGTACCCGATCTCGACTATCTCAAAGCAAAGAACGTAAAAGAAGCAAAAGATTATCGAACACTTTTTACGAAGCTAGCGGTGAAAATGAATAACGTCAGCGATGAAAATCTCAAGAATGACCTATCGCCGCTTTTTCTCGACCCTCGGTATATAACTCATTGGCTCTCAAATTGGCGCGATACATTCTTTCGGTTGCGTGATACCTATAAAATCAGGACTGTCTCAAAGTTTGAGAAAGTACGCGTGGTTGAAGACTTTCGCACTGATGTTTTCTCGTTCATTTTCGTGTACAGCACAAAGGAGGGTGACCATGTACGAATTGTATGCAATTTGAGCGAGTACTGGTTTCTCTTCAAGGATATTGAAGTATCATTCCCAGTAGACGATGAGGTGCGTAACAACATTGAGTTTTCATCAAACGGTAGTAGCAGTCGTCCGACATCAGAGGAAAAACAGACAGAATATGCCTCTTTGTTCCGTAAGAAAATAGAAGCCTACCTAAAGAAAGTTGATTACGAGCTTGTTGGCGATACACTGTCGACAAAACTTATTCGCGTAACCGCTGACAAGTTGAATCAGAAAGAGCAGATCGTTCTGCGTAAAGAAGACTTGGTCCATTGCGATTTTGACGACCTTTTGAAGTAGGAGCTCATAGACATTCTTAGCTCACAAAAAGCGAGGTCATATGATCCCGCTTTTTTCTCCTTCAACTTGTTAGAGTTCTTTCTCTGACTCCTTCCCTTCCGCGACCACTTTCGTGTCCGTAAAGGCGTCTTCGATTTCAGAGGCGATCTCCTTGTTCGTCTGGCGTTCGCGTTGCTTGGCACCGACATCCCCGATGAGTTCGTATTGCATGTCCCCAAAGCCGGTGCCGGCTGGGATCAGGCGTCCGATGATGACGTTTTCTTTGAGACCTTCAAGTCGATCCACCTTTCCGGTGACGGCCGCGTTAATGAGCACGCGCGCGGTCTCTTGGAAGGAGGCACTCGAGAGCCAGGAGTCGGTAGAGAGCGAAATCTTCGTGATACCCAGGAACAAAGATCGGGACGTAGCTGGCTTCTCGCCTTTCTCGACTTTGTCGTTGGCATCTTCAAACGTCGCCTTCTCGATGATCTCGCCTGGGAGAAGATCGGTGTCGCCTGGATCCACTACACGCACGCGAGAGAACATCTGACGAATGATCACCTCGATGTGCTTATTGTTCACCTTCTGCCCTTGGCTGGAGTAGATGAACTGAATTTCCTTGGAGAGATACTTCTGCACGGCAGACTGACCCTTGTACTTGTAGAGCACTTGCAGGTCCAGGTGGCCGTCGGTGAGCGCGTCTCCCGCTTGGACTTCATCGCCGTCCTTTGTGTAGAGCGTGTAGCCCGGTGGGATGATGTACTCGCGAATCTTCATGGCGTCGTACACGACACTGACCGTGTTCTCTTTCTTAATCGCGATCTGGCCGTCGGCAGGTGCCAAAATTTCTTTGCCAGTCGATTTGCGCGCGATCACTTGTCCCTTTTTCACCTTGTCGCCTTCTTTCACGAGGAGCTCCCCTGTTTTGCCGATGAGCTGTGTCTCTTCTTCAATGCCCTCGTAGGTGATCTTCACGGTCTTTTGTCCCGGGCGCATATCCAGGATCTGCTTGCCGGTTCCGGCCTGCACGATCTCGCGGCTCGCCGTTTCCACAGCGGCCTTTCCAGCGACTTCCGACATGATCGCTTTTTGCTTGGGGTTGCGAGCCTCGAAGAGTTCCTCCACGCGAGGCAATCCTTGGGTGATGTCTTTTCCCGCGACACCTCCCGTGTGAAAGGTACGCATCGTGAGCTGGGTTCCAGGCTCTCCGATGGACTGCGCGGCCATGATTCCCACGGACGTTCCGAGTTTTGCGAGCTTGTTGTAGGCGAGGTCATACCCGTAACACTTCTGACACACTCCGCGACGCAGACGGCAGGTCATGACGGAGCGGACATGCACTTCGGTCAATTCTTTACCGGTCGCTTCGATTTCGCGGATGGCTCCTTCAGTAATGAGCTCTCCGGCGCCCACAATGGTTTTGCGTCCACCTGGTTTCTTGATCTCCGAGAGGGTAAAGCGTCCCAGAATACGCACCAACAATGGCTCGCCGATTTCCTCAGACTCTGTGTGCGTCAACACCACACCCTTGTCATCGCCGCAATCTTCCTCGCGCACAATCACATCCTGTGCCACATCCACCAGACGTCGCGTGAGATATCCGGCGTTAGCGGTACGCAGAGCGGTGTCGGTAAGACCTTTGCGCACACCGTGGGAGGAGATAAAGAATTCCAGCACGTCGTACCCTTCCTTAAACGAGGACTTCACCGGGAGCTCGATAATATCTCCTGATGGGTTCGCGACCAATCCTTTCATACCGACCATCTGGGTCATCTGACCCCAGGATCCGCGGGCACCAGACTCGATCATGGTGTAGGCCGGGTTGTCCTTAGGAAGAGCCTTCTTTGCCTCTGCCGCAATGCGGTCTTTGATCTCATTCCAGATTTTGATGATCGATGAGTGACGTTCGGAGGCGGTGAGAAGTCCCTGAGAAAAGTAGTCCTCGACTTCTCGCACGCGCGCGTCACCTTCTTCCAAGAGCACGGTCTTGCCTTCCATTTCAGGAAGGTTGGCCATACCCCAGGAGTAACCGGCGCGAGTCGAATAGCGGAATCCAATCTCTTTGAGACGATCCAGAAAGGTCGCGGTTTTCTCCGAACCATTAAGCTCAAGGTAGTACTTCACGATTCCCGCGAGTTCTTTCTTGCCCATGACCTGGTTCTTGAACTCGATCTCTTCTGGAAACTGTTTGTTCACGAGAAGTCGCCCTGGAGTCGTGATGATGATCTTGCCATCGTCCATGCGCACCACGCACCAGTCTCGCAAGCCAATACGTCGCGTTGACTGCGCGTGCATGGCCTCCATTTCGCTCGCAAACAGTGGCAGACCTTCTTTACTCTCTGGCATCGGGGTCACGTCCATGGTGAGGAAGAAGATGCCCCAGGCAATATCTTTTCCAGGCGTCGCCACTGGACCTCCGAAGGCAGGCTTCAACAAGTTCTTGGTGGAGAGCATGATCTCGCGAGCCTCGGCGCGGGCTTCTTCCGTAAGCGGCACGTGCACGGCCATCTGGTCTCCGTCGAAGTCGGCGTTGTACGGGTCACACACCAGTGGGTTAATCTGAATGTCCTTTCCTTCGATGAGGGTCGGGCGGAAGGCTTGGATACCCAAACGGTGGAGTGTCGGAGCGCGGTTCAAAAGAACGAACGCATCCTTGGTCACTTCTTCCAGGATATCCCAGGTCTCGGGTCGATCGGATTCGATAAATCGATTTGCTGAGCGAATATTGTGAACATACTCACGCTCAATGAGCTTGGAAATAACGAAAGGCTTGAAGAGTTCCAGAGCCATCTTCTTTGGAATGCCACACTGATCCAGTCGCAGGTGCGGACCTACGACGATCACGGAACGTCCCGAGTAGTCGATACGCTTACCCAAGAGGTTCTGACGGAATCGTCCCTGCTTTCCCTTGAGCTGGTCCGCGAGTGATTTGAGTTGGCGCTTCTTTCCCGTGGCGGCAATAACGGTTTTGCTGTGGCGCGCCGAGTTGTCAATGAGCGCGTCCACGGCTTCTTGGAGCATACGCTTCTCGTTGCGGGAAATGACTTCCGGCGCGTGCAAGTCGAACAAGCGCTTGAGGCGGTTGTTGCGGTTGATGACGCGGCGGTAGAGGTCGTTGAGGTCCGACGTCGCAAAGCGTCCGCCGTCCAGAGGCACCATCGGACGCAAATCTGGTGGAATGACAGGAATCGCTCCCAGGATCATCCACTCAGGCTTGAGGTTATTGATGTGGAATGACTTGAGGAGCTTCACGCGACGCAGGAGGCGGTTGCGCTTGGTCTTGGTCGCGGTCTTGAGTTCTTCTTCCAAGAGATTCATAGTCTCTTCCACTTTGATACGCTTCAACATTTCCATCACGGCTTCGGCACCAATGTTCGCTTCAAAGATATGCCCGTACTTGAGGGACCACTCGTGGTACGTCTGCTCGGAGATGATGGCCATGACCTTCATCTCTTTGAGATCTTCCATGACCTGTGTGAAGTCCTCCTCAAGTTCGGCAACTTTCGTCTCACGGATTTCCTCCAGGCGTTTCGTCTCTTTTGCGATCGATTTCTTGTCCTCACCGAATTTCTCCTCCAGGCGGCCCGTGTCACGCTTAAACTCACCCTCGATCATTTTTTCTTTACTCTTCTTTTCCTGTTTCACTTGTTCGACGGTCTGCACCTTGGCGTCCTCGTTGACGTCGGTCACCAGGAAGCTCGCGAAGTAAATGATCTTCTCAAGGTTCTGGATCGACACGTCCAGGATGGTACCGATTTTTGATGGCACACCGCGCAAAAACCAGATGTGGCTGATCGGAGCCGCCAGGTCGATGTGACCCATGCGCTCGCGACGCACCACAGAGTGTGTCACTTCCACGCCACACTTGTCACAGATGATGCCCTTGTAGCGGATCTTTTTGTACTTGCCGCAGTAACACTCCCAGTCCTTGGACGGTCCAAAAATTTCCTCGGCAAAGAGGCCTTGCTTTTCCGGCTTCTGAGTTCGGTAGTTAATCGTCTCAGGCTTGGTTACCTCACCAAAGGACCACGAACGAATCGTGTCGGGGGAGGCCAGGCGCAGGCGGATCGAGTCGAAGTCGGTAGATTTGAGAGACTCTTGTTGTTTGAACATAGATTACTTTTTCGTTTTCTTTTCGCCTGGCAGGTCGACCTTCTGCCCGTCTTTGAGAAGCTCCACGTCCAAGCACAGACCCTTGAGTTCGCGCACGAGAACGTTGAATGATTCTGGGATGTTCACTTTGCGGATCGGATCGCCCTTGATGATGGACTCGTAAGCTTTGGAGCGACCCGGCACGTCATCGGACTTGATCGTGAGAATTTCCTGGAGCATATGCGCCGCGCCGTAGGCTTCAAGCGCCCACACTTCCATTTCTCCGAACCGTTGTCCGCCGAACTGCGCTTTTCCTCCCAGCGGTTGCTGAGTGATGAGCGAGTAGGGACCAATAGAGCGTTGATGCATCTTGTCCTCGACCATGTGCGAGAGCTTGAGGATGTACATGTAGCCCACGGTCACGAGGTTCTCAAACGCGTCTCCAGAGCGGCCGTCAAAGAGGGTGACCTGACCGCTTCGTGGGAAGCCCGCGCGTTCAAGCTCGTCGTAGATTGTTTTTTCCGGCACACCATTGAGGACCGGCGTGTTCACGTTGTAGCCAAGCGCGTTAGCGGCAAGACCCATGTGCACCTCAAGAATTTGTCCGAGGTTCATGCGCGAGACAATACCCAGCGGGGTGAGGATGATGTCCACCGGTGTTCCGTCTGGCAAAAATGGCATGTCCGCAACAGGCACGACCTTGGAGATGACACCCTTGTTTCCGTGACGTCCGGCGACTTTGTCTCCCACCTGAATTTTGCGAAGGTCCGCGATGGTGACTTGAATGGACTTGATGACGCCCGGAGAAAGCTTGTCGCCTTCCTCTCGGGAGAACACGGTCACGGCCACGACTTTGCCGTGCTCGCCGTGCTCAAGATAGAGCGAGGAATCGCGCACGTCGCGAGCCTTCTCTCCGAAGATCGCGCGCAGAAGTTTTTCCTCCGCGGAAAGTTCGGTCTCACCTTTTGGCGTGATCTTTCCTACCAAGATGTCACCGGACTTCACTTCTGCACCGACACGAATCACGCCTTCGGAATCGAGGTTGCCGAGTTTATCTTCAGACACGTTTGGAATATCGCTTGTCACCACTTCAGGACCAAGCTTGGTATCACGCACGTCCATGGTGTAGTGCTCGATGTGGACGGACGTGAAACGATCGTCTTGGACGAGACGCTCGCTCAAAATGACGGCGTCCTCGTAGTTGTAGCCATCCCACGCCATGAAGGCGACCAGACAGTTTTGTCCCAGAGCAAGTTCCCCGTGGTCAACGGCGGAGGAGTCGGCGATCACATCGCCCTTCACGATCTTCTGTCCACGGTTTACGACCGGGCGCTGGTTGATGGAGGTGGAATTGTTGGAGCGCAAGAATTTCTTGAGTTCGTATTCCGCCTTGTTGCCGTGGTCATCGGTGATCTCGACCACGTCTCCCTCCACGCGGCTGATCTCTCCAGACTGCTCGGCGACGACCACGTGTCCGGAATCGCGCGCGGCACGCTTCTCACTTCCGGTGCCGCAAATCGGCGCGTCAGGCTTGATGGTTGGCACGGCCTGGCGTTGCATGTTCGTACCCATGAGCGCGCGCGTGGCGTCATCGTGCTCCAAAAACGGAATGAGCGCGGTGCCGATCGACACAATCTGTTTGGAAGAAACGTCCATGTAGTCGACTTCGTCTTGGCCGATAACTTTTGGCTCTCCGTACTTACGACCTCCGACGAATGCTTCGACAAAGTATCCGTCCTTATCAATAGGGATGGTCGCTGGGACGGTCACAGAACGCTCTTCCTTAAATGCATTGATAAACTCAATCTCATTCGTCACGCGGCTCAAGGTCTTGCCGTTTTTCACCTCCTTCACGACTTTGCGGTACGGCGTTTCAATGAACCCGTAATCGTTGATGATGGCGTAGGAGGCGAGGTGGCCGATGAGTCCGATGTTTGGACCTTCCGGTGTCGCGATCGGACAGATGCGGCCGTAGTGAGTTGGGTGCACGTCGCGGACTTCGAATCCGGCGCGCTCACGGGAGAGTCCTCCTGGACCCATCGCGGAGAGGCGGCGCTTGTGTTCAAGCTCGGCCAGAGGGTTGGTCTGGTCCATGAACTGTGAAAGCTGAGAGGACATGAAGAACTCGCGAATCGCGCCGATCACGGGACGCGCATTGATGAGTCGACCTGGAGTCAGGGTCTCGATGTCGCGGGTGGACATGCGGTCGCGCACGATGCGCTCCATGCGGGCAAGTCCCACGCGGAAACGTCCCTGGATGAGCTCACCCACGGCGCGCACGCGGCGGTTGCCAAGGTGATCGACGTCGTCTGGTTCTCCCTGTTCGATGTTGAGCTTGATGATCTCACGAATGATCATGACCAAGTCTTCCTTGCGGATAATGCGGTTTTCTTCCTTGGCGACCAACTCGCTGTCGATGTCCTGGTCAAAACGCAAATTGAATTTGTATCGACCGACTTTTCCGAGGTCGTACCGGTCGAAGTTGAAGAACATCGAGTGAATAAGACTCTTGGCGTTGTCGGCCGTGGCGCGGTCGCCTGGACGGATACGCTTGTAGACCTCGATGAGACCCTCGTCTTCATTCTTGGAAATATCTTTGTTGATCGTGGACTCGATGTAGTGGTTCATCGGGTGGATATCGATGTCCTTAAAGAAATCGATGATCGACTCATCGTCTGGAACCCCGAACGCACGCAAGAGCGCCGTCACGGGCACTTTGCGCTTGCGATCAATCTTTACCCAAATGACGTTCTTGGGATCCGTCTCAAACTCGAGCCAGGCTCCGCGGTTTGGAATGATCTTGGCGCCGTAATAGCGGCGGCCGCGGTAAACGTCCGCGGTAAAAAACGCTCCGGCGGAACGCACGAGCTGAGAAACAACCACACGCTCCACACCGTTGATGAGGAAGGTTCCGCGTGGGGTCATGATCGGGAGATCGCCCAGATAGATCTCCTGTTCCTTCACGTCCTTGGTGCGCAAGTTCACCAGGCGAGTCTTCACGCGCAATGGCGCCTCAAAGGTGACGTTCTTCTCGCGCGAGGTCTTTTCGTCGAACTTTGGCTCGTCGAGATAATAGTCATCAAAGTAGAGCTCCAAGTCACGGCCGATGAAATCGGTGATCGGCGTGACCTCTTGAAAAAGCTCCTTGATTCCCTCTTCGTAAAACCAGCGGTAGGAACGGCGCTGAACCTCAATGAGGTCTGGCACGTCCATCGCGTCTCCCACGGCGTTGGCAAACAGCTTGCGTTCGCGGGTCTTTACGGGCGTGCGGCGGAAAATAGGCATAGGTGGCTTAAAAAACAAAAAACCTTTCCCTGGGAGGAAAGTCCTTTTATAGCTCGTTAATAAGGGGGGTGCGCACCATCAGAGAAGGGGGGTTATCCAAGCGTTTCTCTTTATGTGCCCCTTTCCTGGTTGACCGTTCTGCCGCAGACGAGGCCAGGGGTTGTCAAGTTTCGCTAAATTTAGCTAAACCCAACGTAAATGCAGGGCGATCGTAGCACGCGTCTTTCCTCGCGTCAAGGAGATATCCACAAATTGACGGCGGGCTCATTTCCTGATTAAATGACTATGTCCTCCCCCTCTCACATGTACTTGTGTTAGGGGGATTTTGTTTTTGAAGTGGCTCCCGCAGCACTTTCTCACGATGACTTTTTTAGACCCCGGTCGATTAATTTCAGCATTTATGAACAGAGAAGAAAGAAGCATAAACCACAAAATCAGCGACTTCCTTGAGTTGCTCGAGGACGAGGCTCGAGAAGCCTCTGAATTGTTCGAACAGTGGGCAAGACGACAGCCACACCGCTATGAGGGCGAGCACACGCTCGCAGAGGAACGTGAAAGAGCGGCGAGTGCCTACCGAAACCGACTTGCTTACCTACGGCGGAAAAAGCTCATTCAGACAAAAAAGGTGGAAGGTCGTTTGTTTGTCGAGTTGTCAAAGGAAGGTCAGGTGAAACTTAGGAAAGAAACCATGAAGGAACGTCCGAAACTCCCTGATGGTTTCATCTGTTTGGTGTTATTTGATTTTCCCGTCGATGCTAGACGTGGTCGAAATTCATTTCGAGCCTTTCTTAAGAAGGCTGGTTTCACGCAAGTCCAAAAGAGTGTCTGGAAGTCAGATCTTGATGTCATCGATGATGTCCGGGACTTCGTAAAATCAGCGAAGATCCAAACGTGGGTAGAGGTATTCCTCGCGAGACAGCAGTGATGACTTTTTTGTACCCCGGTCTAAAAAAGTCATCAACTGAATTGCGGACAGTTCCTTGTATTGAGCTCTCAGTGGTAGACTTTCTCCGTAAGCTCAATCTCAGTAAAACGACTATGAGACAGCAACTTAATGACATCATCCACGCAAGCTCTTTTAGCATCGAAGACGGGATGTTCGTGTACGCCAAGGTCAAGAGTTGGCCAGATGAAAATCACTTCATGGTAACGAAAGATGGAGACGAGATCACCGTGGTGACACAATCTGAAAACGTTACGACCCTCGATCTTATCGAACGCAACAAAGACGACTATCGACTCATTGCACTCAATGTAGCCATTCCATTCTACTGCGTCGGTTTCCTCGCGAGGATCAGCCAGGCTATTGCCGATAGCGGCATGAATATCCTGATTGTCTCAACCTACTCAAAAGATTATGTCCTTGTGAAAGCCGACCAATTAGAAGACGCACGCGACACATTGCTCAAGTTAGGTTTTTCCGAAACTTGAATAAAATCCAGCCTCAACGGGCTGGATTTTCTCTCTCCAAAATCAAAAAGCTCCCGAAGCTGAGGCTGCGGAGAAGGGTCACGACAGGAACCCGGATCAGAACGTTTGAGCAGAGGAGAGAGATTTTGGTCACTCAGCCTTGCGGCGAATGACCTATGCTCGCGATTTAGACCTGGTTTTGTCGTACCGCAACTTCGCAGCCTTAGGTTCGGGAACTTTTGAAGTTTATCGCAGATTTGGGACAAAGATCAAGAGTGAACGGTCTCATCTGTCCACGAGAAGCTCGTGAACAAGTGAAAAGGTGGGTCGTGGACCCACGTGTTACGTCGTGGCCGGGAGTTCCGGCGAGGTGGTGATGGTGGTCGGCTCGGTGGTCGGGGCGGCGGCTTCCTCTGCCGCCAGCTCTGCCGCCTCCTCCGCGAGAACCTGCTTGAGGTCATGGAAGAAGGCGGGGAGACGGGCGGAGAGGTCGAACTTGGCGAGCTCGACCCCGATGCCGATCCTGTCATGAACGATGGCAAGCCATCGCATGTACAGGCCGGCGACCTCGTCGAAGATCTGGTCGATCTGACCTTCGACGCCAGCGAGACACTGGCTGTGTTCGACCGTGTAGTCGGAGCCGAACTCCTGCCCTTCGGGGTAGACGATCCGCGGGCGCTGGTCTTCGTCGCCGTTGGGGAGTGGCGGGTTGGGGACGGGGAGAGAGTTCTTGGTCCGAACGACCTTGAGCTGGTAGAAGGCGGGCTTGCGCCCACCCTTCTTGTCCCACGTCTCGGGACGACGGCCTCCCTCGAACGCGTCGAGCGTGACGACCTCGATCGGTCGCCGGGGCTGGAGCGGTTCCTTGCCGGAGTAGAACTCGTGGCAGAGCGCCTCGAGTCCCTCCACGCTGGTTCCGAGCTCCGCGAGGAGACCCTTCTTGCCGCGCTGGTTCGAGTCGAGGCTGGCCGCCTCGCTGAGCTTGCGCTTGAAGGTCTCGACGAAATTCCAGACCTCGGTCGTCGCCGCGTTCTTGCGGATGCGAGCGAGCGAGAGCTTGAGCCAGAAGAGGAGCTTGTTGAACTTCTCCTCACGCTCGAGCCGCTTGGCCTCGTCGCGCACTTTGGCCGCCTTCATGGCGACCTCGAGCACGGCGGCGTTGGCGGCGGTCTGCCCGATCGCGCCGGTGAGGTGCTCGACCTTGGGCAGGGGCTTGTGGCGATCGGGCTGGTGCAGGGAGCGCGGGAGACGCGACTCGCTGGGTGGCGAGCGCCGGTCATCACGGCGCGGGCCGCGATCACGGGCGGGGAGCGCGAGGCGTGGCCTCTCGATCGACGTCCCCATGAGGGGGTCAACGACCGTGACCTCGCGTGGACGCGTGGAGATGACCACGGCCGAGCCGGTCCTTGCCGGCACCTCGAGAGCCGGACGGACGGTGACGGCCGCTTCGCGGAGAGCCGGCGCTTCGTCTTCGTCCTTGAGGCCGAGGTTCTTGAGAACCTGGTGGAGCCCGCGGTCGGCCGGGCCGGTCTTGTTCAGGCACACCTGACAGGTGGCCTGTTCGAGTGCCGCTTCCACGCTGTCGACCTGGGGGAGGACGACGAGCATGGGAAGCGACACGCCGCTGACCTGCATCTGCGCGCGGATCGGAAAGGACCGCGAGCACTGCGAGCAGTTAGCCATCAGAGGCGTTTGCTTCTGCATGTCGCCTTCCTCCAGGAAAAGGTTGGTGTCGTCAGAAACGACCGCAAAAATTACCAGAAATGAGCCTTTCTGTCAATTGTGATAAAATGCTCACAACTATGGCACGAAAAAAGAAGCGTTCTTCTTCGAAACCGAACCCAAGATCGGAATCGTACAAAAGCCTCTCCCTCAATCCTGAGGCCAAGCGCGGTATTTATGTGATTTTCTTCTTTGCCGCCGCGGCGTTGATCTTCCTTTCCTATTTTCACATCGCCGGGTCCGTGGGCATTTGGATCAATTCTGCTCTCTCGTCTTTTTTTGGCCTGGATCGCTACCTCGTCCCCATCGTCCTCATCATCCTTGGCGCGACCCTCGCCTATCCCGATCGCGGGCGTCTCTCCACATGGAATTATCTTGGCCTCCTGTTTTTCTTTCTCTCATTTAACGCCCTCCTGAACCTCTTTATCGTCAACCGGCCGGAGCCGTTCACCACGGATCTGACCCTTGCGGGCGGCTACCTCGGGCAATTCTTAGCGACGCTCCTCTCCGCCTTCTTAGGGTATTGGGGATCTGTCGTCAGCACGGCCGCGCTTCTGTTGGTTTCAGTTCTGCTGACATTTAATACGTCATTGCGATCTCTCACGGGAGCTCACTCGCATCTCACGGGATGGTTCGGGGCGTGGTTGCACCGTGAGGTAGATGAGGGGGGCGAGGGAGATGAAGTGGATGAGATTGAGGAAGAACTGGATCAAACATCCGACCTATTGGTCGAATTGGACCCGTCTGAGGCTCACGAAGAAGAACCTGCATTCAAATCCAAACCCGTTGCAACACCTGTGCGCGAAGAGGTCGCGCTCATCTCCCATGAGCGTCGCGAGATCGCCATTCCCCTCAAGCTCCTCGCGCGCTCCAACTCAAAGGCTCAATCAGGAGACATCGAACGCAACAAAGAAATCATCGAAAAGACATTCGAGGAATTTGGCATCAACGTTGAGATGGGCAAGACCTCCGTGGGGCCAACAGTCACGCAGTTCACTCTGCGACCTTCCCAAGGGGTGAAGCTCTCCCGCATCGTAAGTTTGCAAAATGATCTTGCCCTTGCCCTCGCCGCGCACCCTCTGCGTATGGAGGCTCCTATCCCAGGCCAATCACTCGTGGGCATTGAGGTGCCAAACCACAAGGTCGCGACCGTCACTCTGCGCGACGTCATCGAAACACCGGAGTTCCAAACGGCCATCGGCAAGTCCTCGCTCGCCATCCCGCTTGGAAAAGACGTTTCCGGTTCCTGCTACTCGATCGCGCTTGAGAAAATGCCCCACCTCTTGGTGGCCGGCGCAACAGGCTCTGGAAAATCCGTTTGTCTCAACACCATGATCGTCTCATGGCTCTACCAAAACGGACCGGACGATTTGAAACTCATCTTGGTGGATCCCAAACGCGTGGAACTCACCGCCTACAACGGCATCCCGCACCTCTTAGTGCCGCCGATTGTGAGCGTGGACGACACCGTGAACGCCCTCAAGTGGACGGTTCGAGAAATGGAACGACGGCTTGATCTGCTTTCGAAAGTTGGCGCCAGAAACATCGAGGGGTACAACGAAAAATCCCAGGAGCGCATGCCGCGCATTGTAATCATTATCGACGAGCTCGCCGATCTCATGAGCGCCAGTGGACGTGAAGTGGAAGCGAGTATTGTGCGTATCGCTCAGATGGCACGCGCCGTGGGTATTCATCTTGTACTCGCGACCCAGCGACCCAGCGTGGACGTGATCACGGGTCTTATCAAGGCCAACGTTCCTGGACGCATCGCGTTTGCGGTCGCGTCACAAACAGACTCTCGTACCATCCTCGACCAATCGGGGGCCGAAAAACTTCTGGGCCGTGGAGACATGCTCTTCACCTCCGCCGAAGTTGCCAAACCAAAACGGTTACAAGGGGCGTTCATCTCCACGGACGAAATAGAAGAAGTGGTTCGATATCTACGCCGTCGCGGTGAACCCGATTACAACATGGCGGTAACGGAAATCACGAAGGCCGGCACGGTGTTTGATAGCGCGTCTGGCGATGGGGATGACATGCTTGAGGAGGCAATCCAGGTGGTACTCGAGTCCGGCAAAGCCTCGACCTCGTTTCTCCAACGCAGGTTGAGACTGGGTTACGCTCGTGCCGCGCGTATCATCGACATGATGGAGGAAGTCGGCGTCGTGGGGCCAGGATCAGGAGCCAAGCCGCGCGAGATCTTGGTCGACTCTTGGCCACCAGAGCGAAACATGACTGAAGGCACCCCAACCGCACAGAACGATTACGATGAAGCGTATGCTCGAGATATGAAGGAGGAGGAAGAATCTGTAGAAGATACTGAGGTAGCCCCAGGCTTTCCTGCCCGCCAGAGCCTGGGCGAGTCTGCAGAAACACACGACGAGCCGGTTGATTGGGAAGAGAGCGTCGATGACGGCTGGCTTGAAGAAGACAAGGACAAAACATAAGATGGAGCCACCCTATGGCATTTGTCATCCGAAAATTCGACTACAGCGAGTCCTTGGGGGAAAAGCTCAAGGCGATTCGGAAATCCGCTGGGTTAACGTTGTCGGAAATGGCGGCCAAAACAAAAATCCAAAAGTCTTTTCTCCAGGCCTTCGAGATGGGGAACTATGCCAAACTCCCCGACCCCATCTATGCGCGTAACTATCTGAAGGTGTACGTCCGAGCTTTAGGGGGCGACACGGGCTACTTCGTGGAACAATTCGAGAGCGAGTGCGGAACCTGCGACTTCACAAAAAACGCGCGGCTCCCTCGCGCGCGTGCCAGAGCGTTCCAATTTCTCGTCGCCAGCCGGCTGGTGAAAGTTTTTTCACTCAGCCTCATCGGACTCATGATTGTTGGATACCTCGGACTTCAAGTGCGCGCCATTCTTTCGCCACCGGAGCTTCTTGTCTTTGCCCCGGCAGATGGTATTCAAACGCAGGAGGCTCTCATCACCGTCACAGGCCAGGCACAGACAGGAAGCCAGGTGCAAGTGAACGGGATGGATGTACTCCTCTCGCAAGATGGAACATTTGAGGTGGACGTGGCGCTGGAGCGAGGCCTCAACGTGATCGCCATCGAGTCTCAAAAACGCTACTCCAAATCGACGACCGAATACCGACGGGTCGTACTGGGAGAGGATCGAATATTGAGCCGATTGGAGTGAATTCATCTAATAAAGACTTGACCAAATACCACTTTCGTGGTATTTTTTTTCGTCTTGGAACGGTGAAAACGCTCCGGGAATCAACAAGATAAGGAGACTCCGATGCCACCAAGCGAGATCTGGATGGGCAGCGAAATCGAGAGAATGGCGCTGGTGTACAGGGGCGACGGCACCGGCAGCTTCACGCTGGGGCGCCACCGCCTGCTGGCGGACGTGCCAGTGAGGCCGGCCAGCATGGAGGGAGCCGTGACTTTGAGCCGCATCGCGGCCAGGATCTCGACCGAGTCCCTGTCCATTGTTCGGACGGGAAGAAGTCCGATCAAGGTCGAGTTCAAGGACGGCCGGTACGAATGGTTGGCCAACGACTGTCCAACCGCGCTTCAGCACGCGGAGGCTCTCTGGCTCTCAAAGCGCCCCGCAGTACGGTGGGGCGTGCACTGCAGCGAGGCCTCGGCCTCGCTCTGGCTCATGGAGCACCCACTGCCGATCACCCACGTGATCCCCAAGCCGGGAATCGACTTCGACGGCTGGCGCAAGCGCTGGGACGCAAACTGGTGCGCCCGCGACGCGCAAGGCTGGCACGTCGACGAGCTCGTGCAGGCCGGCAAGATCTCGCTGCGTGCGGCGAGCTTGATCGAGCACGTCTACCGCGAGTAATCCAGCCGGCAACACTCCTCGCCGCAGGAGAACACATCTCGCCGATGCGGGGAACGCAAACCTCGCACCGGCCTTTCCACGAGACCTCGAGGGCATCTTCGAGGCCTGATGGGAATCCACCCCAGGGAGAAGTTCCATGCTCTTCGCCGCCCAGATCCTCATCGCCGTCCCGCTGGCCGTCCTGGCATTGGTGGGGCTCGTCTACCTCCTCGCCCCGAACCACCTCCCCTACCACCACACCGTCATCGAGGTACTGGGGGAGCGAGTGCTCGATGGGAAGCTCCTCGAGCTCCTGCTCGTCTGCGGGATGGGGGTGGGAATGGCGGACGTGTGCGTGATGCAGATGAGGCCAACGACACTCATCTTCCCGCACGCCATCCTGGCGCTCGGAGGAATGATGGTCGCACTTTCTGCATCCCCACCTGGTCGTACACTGGTGGTTCGCCGGTGTGCAGGCTTCATGGTTCTGCTGCTCTGCACGGCGGAGTTCATCCTCCTCATCGCCGCCTCACGCATGGCCCTCCTCACCTCAGGTGCCATCGCCGGCACGCTGGTCGTCTACGTGACGCTGGGCACGCGCAAGCTCGGCCGCCAGGCCAGCGCCAAGACGCCATGGCCGCTCCTGGCCGCGCTGTGCCTGCCGTTCATCGTCGGCACCGCGCTCGCCTTTCTCGCTTGAGACCCCTCCTCGGGTCTCTTTTTCTTTGAGAGACCTCTGAATAGTCAACCCGTCAGTGCACCACGTGGTGCGCATCGCGCAGGCGATGGCGCCGGATCCCAAGGCCTGGGACTACCACGAGTTGCGCCGCGGCGAGAGCCGGTGTGTGTGCGGACAGGAGATCCTCTGGCAGTTCATCCTGCACAACCGCAAGGATGGCCGCGATCGCGAAACGCTCACGCGCCTGCTCAAGCTGTGGCGAGACTCGCGCCTTGCCACGCTCACGCGCTGGCGGGACGATGGACAGCGGTTCATCGCGTCGCTGGACACGCCAGAGCTGGAAGCCAGACGCCAGCAGATGGACACCCCCCTCATGCGATGAGATTTCGTCATCGCCCTACTCGCCTGAAGACCCTCTGGGGTCTTTTTTCATCGCCCAAACTCCCTGCGCCGCTCTCGCCCGGCCTCCTCGCTGAACTCCGGAAATGTCTCTTGCCAAAACTCCAGCGCCTCATGCGCAGCCTCACGATGGGATTCATACAATCCATCCGACGCGCGCAGCGTTGTTTCAAGCTCCTCCTGCGTGACTCCAAACCGCTCCAGCGTCGAGGCTTGGGATGACCAAAGGATTTGAGCAAGCTGTTGCGCCCATCCCTCCTGGCCCAACCGCAAAAATCCACTCAGGTAATCAAATCGTTGTTGACGGTTGTGCAACGCCGCGGTGTCACTCCCCGTGAACGTCTCCATCTGCGCGAGTTCGCGCGTTTCCTCCTCAAGCCGCGCGCCCACGTCATAGGCCGTCTCAGCCACATTGTAGAGATGCGCCACTGTGTAGGGCGCGTCACGATACTCCAGGGCAAGGACGAGGCTCTCTTGCGTAGACATAGATGGGTCGTGTGAGTCTAGAAATGTCGAGTCGTGCGCACCGAAAAAATAGTGTGTCCCCTCATGCATGAGAAGGCTTGGGGTGAGCACCAGTTCGCCCTCGGACGAAAGGGTGAGGATGATGTAGTCATCGGCCTGCGTGCTCTGCGTGCGCGAACCGCGCGCAACAGCCTCGATGCCCTGAGGTTGTTCCTCAAACTGGCGCACGACGACACGGTCAGCCTCAACCATCCCTTCGATATCCAACAATACCTCGCCCACGCCCACAATAAGAAGATGATTATCGGCGGTCGGCTGCCCTTCAAGATTAAAAAGCGGATCAGCAGTGCCCAACAGCCCCTCTACCATGGGCATCTCCACCTCCAACTCATCAATGACCGCATCCACCTCTTCTCGCTCTTGATCGGTGAGCGGCGAGGTTCCCGGTGGCATCCCCGCGCAGGCAGTGAATACGACAAGTCCCGAAGCGGGAAATAATGATTGAAGGCGACGTCTGGTGTTGCCCATATGCCACCATGCTACGCCCCGGCGCGAACGCAGGGCAAGCGTGACGCGCGTCTTGACCGTTACGTACCCATCCGTTACGGTTGCGCCAGACGAGACTGGAGGAACCATGAAGCGCATCCGCCTGGCACTGTTTCGACACTTGCCCACGGACTGGAACACGCAAGGACGCCTGCAAGGGCACTTGGATATCCCGCTCTCCGCTGAAAGCCGAGGATACGTCCACGCACTGGTTGCCCGCGCACGCGAGCTGTCACTTACGGCCGTGTGGAGCTCGGACCTTATCCGCGCCGTGCACACGGCCAACCCCATCGCGCATGACCAGAGGACAAGCCTGCGTACGGACTCCCGCCTGCGGGAGTTCCATATGGGGGCGCTAGAGGGGCTACGCAAAGGGACAGTTCGCACACGCTATCCTCAACTGCATCACGACACACGCGACCCTGGCTTCGACTGCACAGACGTTGGTGGGGAATCGCGCGCACTAGTGCGCTATCGCATGCTGGAAGCCATGAAGGACATCTTCCGCCGGTACGCGCAAGGAGGGAACCACGCCCATGGTAGCGGTGGTGAGCCACGCAGGTGCCATGCATGTGCTCTTACAGGCGCTGGACATCCCCTACCGCGTCACCCACGGGCAGTGGCAGGTCGTACAGTTGAGCAAGAACCAACTCATGAGCGTTGGCTCAACGCTCCCCAAAGAACTCCGGTGACCCTCGACCCTTGCTTGGGTCGATTTTCTTATCCTCACTTCGACGATTCGACAGGCTCATCGTGGTGAGCACCGTCGAACCACAAGCTCAGTGTCTGACAATTGTTTGACAAAAATCTGACAATCTGGTTTGATAGAAAGGTAAGTCATGATCCCCTCTTTCTATGGCTTCTAAAATTAGAACCGAACCTATTTCGGTGCGCGACTTCCTCCGCAACTTCGCGACGCTCGTTACAGGAAAGGCATTTAAACAGTATGTCATTATGAAACATGGCAAACCCATAGGCGTGTTCACGCCATGGTCGGCACAGAAACAAGAACTGAAACAGGGATACCCCGGGATCTTCTGGGAGGAAGCGGCGAAGCACCAATTTTCTGGAGGTCCAGACTTAACTCAAAAAATTGACGAAATCGCGTATGGCATCGGCCGCGACTCCGTACCTGATTGATGCAAACATTTATATTGGATTCATCAATGAGGAGGACTCTCTACACACGAAAGCAAAAAATCTCGTCGAGGACTTAAACCGTAATGGAAGTTCATTCGTCCTCCTTGACCATGTCATCCAGGAAATCCTGACCGTCCTTCTCTATAGAGACCAGCAAGCATCGATTCGATCCTTCATGGAAACCTTCCTTATCGACCAGAACGTCTTTCCTGTTGATACTCCCATTTCCTGGATGAACGACGCCATCACGTTGGCAACTCAACAGAAATTTATTCCAAAGATGTCCCTCACCGACTGGCTTCTCCTTTCGCGCTCAATCGTAACTGGCGCTCCCATCCTCACCTTTGACAAACAGCTTCTAGCCGCTTCTAAAAAGCTCTGTTAAGCTACCCTCTACTAACCAATGACTATGGCCAAACAAATCACCAAGGAGGTTGAAACGGATGCCCGATCTCGGGCGGCGCTAGACGCCATTTCGCAAATTAAACAACGCTTTGGCGAAGGCTCAATCATGCGCCTGGGCGAAGCAAAGACCATGCAAGTGGAGGCTGTTTCAACAGGCTGTCTCTCGCTGGATCTCGCCTTGGGCGTCATGGGAGTTCCACGCGGCCGCATCATCGAAATCTACGGACCTGAGTCGTCGGGAAAGACGACCCTCGCTCAGCACATCGTCGCCGAGGTGCAGAAGCTGGGAGGGCTCGCCGCGTTCGTCGACGCTGAGCACGCGCTTGATCCGGAGTACGCGCAAAAAATCGGCGTGAACATCGATGAGCTCTTCATCTCACAACCGGACAACGGAGAGCAGGCTCTGGAAATCGTCGAAACACTGGTGCGCTCCAATGCGGTGGACGTGATCGTCATCGATTCGGTGGCGGCGCTCACACCAAAGGCGGAAATCGAAGGCGACATGGGAGACTCTCACATGGGTCTGCAAGCGCGCCTCATGAGCCAGGCTTTGCGCAAACTCGCCGCGATCGTGAGTAAATCCAAAACGACCGTCGTGTTCATCAACCAGATCCGCATGAAGATCGGCGTCGTGTTCGGCAATCCTGAAACAACCCCAGGCGGCAACGCGCTCAAATTCTACGCATCCGTGCGCATCGAAGTCCGCCGCGCCGCGCAGATCAAACAAGGCGAACAGATCATCGGCAACCGCACCAAGGCAAAGATCGTAAAAAACAAAGTGGCTCCCCCGTTCCGCACCTGCGAGTTCGACATCATGTACAACGAAGGAATTTCTATCTGTGGTGATCTACTCGATCTTGGTGTCCCCTATGGGGTCGTCAAAAAGAGCGGGAGCAACTACTACTACGGCGAGCTAAAACTCGGGCTTGGACGAGAGAATGCCAAGGCCACATTGAAAGCCGATCCCAAACTTCAAAAAGAAATCCGCTCAGCCATCGAGAAAGCTATCCTCACTCCTCAAGTAGAAGATGCCCTGGAAAGTGTAGAAACAGAGACGGGAACAGAACCAGACGTTGAGTAAAGTAAAGCAGGGGTCGTCCCCTGTTTTTGCTTTCTGCTGGCTGAGCCGCTATGCTGGCTGTGGTGCTTTACTCGATGACATGGAGGGTCTCGTGAGTGATCGCGGAAGCAGAACGTACAAAGCTGGGCTCGTGCTGGAACAGGCTGTCTCGGACGGCCTCACAGAACTCGGAGTCGATCACCGTCGTACGCCGCATCGCGGGCACGAGGACATCGAGGACCTCCTCGATCTCATCGTCTCGCCCGGCGGGGGTCGCCCGGATCTGGGGATTCAGCTCACCCTGCGCCCCAAGCACCGGACCAAGATCTTCGCCTTCGCCCTGCGAAGCCTCACGACCGTGACCCGCGGCATCCGCCTCTACGTCGAGGTGATCGGTTCTCACCGACGCAATGCCGATCTCGTCGCCGTAGGTCGTCGAGTCGCCGAGGCGATCAAGGCGATCGTTCGTCGATTCCGCGACTTCGGTGCGGAGAACCTCCTGGGCGTGCGCGTCCACGCCATCACGGCCAAGATCGAGAAGTTCGACATCATCAACTTCTGCGGTCACAGACTCCTCGAGCTCGTCGAGGCATGGAAGGACGACCAGCGCCGACTCCACGAGAAGCGCCTGGCCGCGCAACGGGCGGCTCTGCGTGAACGCCTGGCCGCTCCCAAACCCCTGCCGTTCTGGCACGACTTCTTCCACCTGGCTGTCGACCTGGCTCGTGTGTGCATCGCACCGACCCGGCCTTCGCCCGCGATCGACTTGCGTCCCCACTTCATGCCCCGGCGTCTGTGCTGAGGCCACGAATACAAAAGCCTCCGGCGTACTCGCCAGAGGCCTTTTCATTTCTACTTCGTTACGCGCTCGCTGTAGGCGCCGGTGTCGGTGTTCACAAGGATCTCGTCGCCGGAGGCAATGAACACAGGCACGCGAACCTTGAGACCGTTGTCCATTTCCGCGTCCTTGAGGACGTTGCCGGAGGCCGTGTCCCCTTTCACCGCCGGCTCAGTGTAGCCGACCGTGTACTGAATCTTTTGTGGGAGTTCAATCGTGAGAGCCAGGTCGTTGTGAATGACGACCTTCACTTCCAGTCCCTCTTTCATGTACGGAATGGCATCTTCGATATCACCTTTGGCAATCGAGAGCTGTTCGTACGTCTGGTTGTCCATGAACGTATAAAGGTTCCCGTCATTGTAGAGGTACTGCATCTTCTTGTACTGCACGTCCTCAAACGTGAGGTTCTCCGCTGACTTAAAGTTTTCTTCCTTCACCTTTCCATTGGTGATGTGCTTCATGCGTGTACGGACAAAGGAACTTCCCTTCCCTGGAGCCACGCGCTGAAACTCAATCACGAACCAGAGTTCTCCGTCGCGATTGATGACGGTGCCTTTCTTAATGTCGTTTGGTGATGCCATAGTTTGTCCTGTCATCCCGACCGAGGCCGTTCGACGGCCGAGTGGAGGGATCTCAAATTCGAGATCCCTCGGCTCGCTTCGCTCGCTCGGGATGACACAAATGAAAATTCAAAAGAGATGTATATCGCGAATGTTGGCGATAGCGTACTTGAGCATCACCAGTCGGTCAACTCCCAAGGCGTTCCCGTAGATAGGTCCTTTGATCCTCCCGAGTGCCTCCAGGAATGACTCATCGATCGGGAAAACCGTCTTGCCCAGCCCACGTCGCTCCTCTTGTTCAAGTTGGAATCGACGCCTTTGTTCGACTGGATCGAGCAACTCGCAAAATCCATTGCAGAGTTCCATGCCGTCCCCGAAGGCTTCAAAGCGTTCGGCATACGAGCCGTCATCAGAGAGCCGGGCGAGCGAGGCCTGTTCTTTTGGATAGCGCGTGACGAAAAAACGTTTTGCGTCCGTGTGCGGATCACCGAACTGGTCTACCGCGGCTTGATCATAGGTCAGTTGGGACCAATCGGACCTATCTTCTAACACGAACTGTAACAGCTCCTCCGTTTTCGACATCAGATCTTCATACGTCCCTGGGGCGTACCACTCAAGCATGGTGAACTCCGGCGTGTTTAGTTTTCCGTCCTCAAAATTTCGAAAGACCGGTGTGAGCGTGTAGATCTTTTCCATTCCCGCGCCCATGAGCTTCTTCATCGAATATTCAGGGCTCGTGATAAGGGCGTGAGGTTGCTTGTTGACTGAGACCTCGAGTGGATCAAGGTTGGGTTCCATGCCAGGGGCTTGCACGACAAGCGGAGTGCGCACAGAAACAAAACCACGCGCTTGAAAAAACGCGTGGATCTTGTGTTCGACATCCTGCCACATGGCAAGGCGTCGGAGAATATCTTCACGGGACAGCATGCCTAGCGCTGGACAAACGGCAGAATCGCCATGACGCGCGCGCGCTTGATGGCGCTTGTGAGTCCGCGCTGGTGGAACATGCAGACTTTGGAACGCTTGCGCGCGACAATCTTCGCGAAGGAAGAAAG
The DNA here is from genome assembly GCA_038065075.1 of Patescibacteria group bacterium. GTDB lineage: Bacteria > Patescibacteriota > Patescibacteriia > UBA9934 > GWF2-40-263 > UBA12478. The sequence goes on along the minus strand of JBBTRQ010000008.1, from coordinate 56,677 downwards.
GAATCGGCGCAGGATGTTCACGTCCTTATAGTCGACGTATTGAATGTTGTTGTAGCAGAAGTAGCATTGCTTCTTCTTCTGGACAGCTGGGTTTGTTTTTTCCATAGTTCGATAAACTCACTACAGGCAGGTTAAAACGGAATGTCTTCGATCTTAATCTCGTCATCTGGATTTGGTGCGTGATCCTCTTGTACGGGTGGAGCGGGGGGCGTGAACGCGGGTGGACTAAACGGTTTGCCTCCACCGTAATTTCCCGATGGAGCTCCGCCAGCAGGGCGATCCAAGATGATCATATTCTCTGTGACGATCTCTGTGCGGTAGCGGCGCACGCCATCTTGGCCTTCCCAGTCGCGCGTTTGCATGCGGCCGTCGACGTACACCTTGCGACCCTTGGTAAGGTACTGCCCGCAGATTTCCGCGAGCTTGCCCCAGGCCACGACGTTGTGGAAGTCCGAGGCCTCCTGCTTGGTACCGTCTTGTCCGGTCCAGTTGCGGTTTGTCGCCACGGAGAACGAGCAGACGCTCTGTCCCGTTTGCGTCTTACGCATTTCCGGATCTCGCGTGAGGTTGCCGATGATCGTGGCACGATTAAGCGAGTACATACACGATGAGATTAAATGTTTTCAGCGATGTCGCCCTCAAGAATCTTGTCGAGCTTCTGATCGAGCTCCTCCATGCTCATGGATGAGTCTCCTACCGAAATAGGCGTCGGAGATGGGAGCTGTGGCTCGGCCTTCTTGAATGTCCTCACCGGGGCGTGTTTCACTTCACGCTCTGTCTTGGCTTCCTCGGAAAGAGGAGCCACGTAAGAGGTGAGTTCGAAGGTGCGCTCAAGGGCGCCAGAGGGACGCTCCAGAAGCGTGTGACGCAGGATCTCTTCTGCCAGACCCAACCGTCGGTTGATGTCTGTGATCACGGAAGGCTCCGCGTCAAAGTACGAGAGCACATATGATCCATGGCGGATCTTCTTAATGGGGTACGCGAGTTTGATCTTGCCGAGGTTCTGCGTTTTCAAAACCTTTGCGCCGGCCTGGGTCAGCAGATCGTCCAATTTGGACTGGATGCCTGCAATTTCCTGATCGGTAAACTGCGTGCCCACAATGTAAAGGAGTTCGTATTCCTTCATAGAGTACTGGTCCCGTTTTGCTCGGGACGACCCAGATAAACTGGATCATGGACAGTTAAATATTAGCGGTCGAATCCTAGCGTCCTTTGTAAAAAAGGTCAATATTTGAGAGGATGTACTCATCTCGTCATTGCGAGGAGGCCGCAGGCCGACGAAGCAATCTTCGAAGATTGCTTCACTTCCTTCGGTCGCTCGCAATGACGGGAGAACGTTTTTCTATGATCTACTTCATCCTCGGATCTCATCCTGAACTTTCGATCGCGGAACTAAAGGCCGTACTGGGTCGCGAGTACCGTCCTGTTTTTGTTTCCGAGTCTGTGGTCGTGATTGAACCCATCGACCGGAACTTGGGCGAGCTCCAGGAGCGCCTGGGCGGCATCGTGAAAGTTGGCCGCGTTGCTGGTGAGCTCAAGGCGTGGAATAAAATCGAGGCCGCCGATTTAGTTGCGAGCCTCGCCAGCGGCGCGGCGGGCAAAAACAAAATCAGTTTTGGATTGAGCGTCTATGACCTGGGCAACAAAAAAGCGACCCGGTTTCTCGAGCGCGACCTGGACCAGTTGGGACTTGAGGTAAAAAAACGTCTCAAAGAAGTCGGTCGACCTGTGCGGTACGTGAAAGGCAAGGAGCCGCGCCTGTCTTCGGCGATCGTTGAAACCAATGGCCTGCTCGAGTCCGGCGGCGAGTACGTGCTCCTCGTGTGCGAGAACAACATCCTCATCGGACAAACGGAAGCCATCCAAAATTTCAAAGCCTGGTCAGACCGTGATTACGGCCGCCCCGCGCGCGATGCCAGGTCCGGCATGCTTCCCCCCAAGCTCGCTCGCATGATGATCAATCTTTCTGGAATCGATCCTCGTGGTGCCGTGTTGCTCGATCCGTTTTGTGGATCGGGAACGGTACTCATGGAAGGCGCTCTCATGGGATGTGCAGAAATCATTGGAAGCGACATCTCGGAGAAGGCCGTCGCCGACACCAAGAAAAACATGAACTGGCTCGTCGCCGCGTTTGGACTCACGCCACCTAAGATAAATTTACTTGTCTCTACCGCTGCGAATGCTCCCCTCCTTTTGAAGGAGGGGTCGGGGGTGGTTAGCATTGACCTCCTTGTCACCGAAGTCTTCCTGGGCAATCCTCGATTCAAAGCCGTCGATGATCGAGAGAGTCGTCAGCTTGAGTCGGAGCTCATGCCTGTTTTTGGCGAGTCATTCGAGTCGCTCGCGTCACTCTTGAAACCAACCAGCCGCGCCGTCGTCGCGTTCCCAGCCTACAAATCAACCCGTCGCCGACCGACGGGCTATGGCGGGCAAGAAGACGGTGACTGGCACCGCCTTCCTTTGAAGCCACTCCTCGAGAAACTCGGTTACAAAGTCCTCGACACCTATCTGTACTATCGCGAGGACCAACTCGTGGCTCGCGACATCTACGTACTCACCCGAAAATGACTCACATCGCCGTCTTGCATGACGTAGTCCTTCCCTTCCACCCGCAATTTCCCGTTGTCGCGTGCGCCAGCCTCGCCGCCATGGGCGACGAAATCCTCATAGCTAATGACCTCAGCGCGAATGAATCCTTTTTCAAAATCTGTGTGAATGACGCCCGCGGCCTGCGGCGCCTTGGTCCCGCGCGTGATCGTCCATGCGCGGGTTTCTTTTTCACCGGTCGTGAGGAACGTAATCAGATTGAGTAACTCGTAACATTTGGCGATGAGGCGATCCAGACCTGATTGTTTGAGACCGAGTTCCTCAAGGAAAAGTTGCTGATCCTCCGGCGCCATCTCCATGATCTCTGATTCGAGCTTGATCGAAATCGGAAGCTGCTCACTCGTAACCACCCCCAACCCCTCCTTCAAAAGGAGGGGGGTCGGAGTTTGACCTTCAGCGACATTGAGGACGTACAAGATCGGCTTGTTGGTGAGCAGACTCACGTCCCGCACCACCTCACGCTCCTCATCGGTCAGCTCAACCGTGTTCGCCATCTTCCCCTGCTCAAGCACGGCAAACCATTTGGCGAGCGCCGCTTCTTCAAGTTCGAGGTCCTTCGTCTTCCCTGCCTTCATCTTGCCGCGCACGCCGTCGAGTCGTTTCTCGACCGTGCTGATATCTGCCATGGCCAATTCAATCTCGATCGTCTCCACATCGCGAGCCGGGTCGATGTTGCCCTCAACGTGCACGACGTTCCCATCCTCAAACGCTCGCACCACATGGACGATCATGTCGACCTCTCGGATGTTGGCAAGAAACTTGTTGCCCAGTCCCTCTCCTTTATGTGCCCCCTTCACGAGCCCGGCGATATCGACGAACTCAACGGCTGTTTTGATGATCTTCTCAGACTTTGACATTCGAGCGAGCTCGTCAACCCGCTCATCGGGTACCTCCACCACACCCACGTTTGGTTCGATCGTGCAGAACGGAAAATTCGCGCAGTCGACCTGCTTTTTTGTGAGTGTCTTGAAAAGGGTGGACTTGCCGACGTTGGGGAGCCCAACGATTCCAACTTGTAGCATAGTGGTAGCCGCTCTGGGTAGCCGCGGGCTTTAGCCCGCGTTCGGACGCAGGCTGAAGCCTGCGGCTACCATTTGAGCGCGTGTCAAAGATTTTAGCCTGCGATGAATCAGTGGCGAGTATAGCGACAAAAAGTCGCGATGTCTAAAAAAGTAAATCCCCCGAGACTCCGTGACGGAATTTCGGGGGTGCGTCCAGCAAGCGCTGGTGATGCGAGTGACCTCGCCGTTGGGGTTCTGGATGTACTTGGCCGGGGCGTGTCTAGCCCTGGCTCTCCTCGGTGGGCGGGGCGTCCTCGTCCTCGTCGTCGTCGTCGCCGTCGGGCTCCTCGTCGTCGTCGTCGCCGTCCTCGTGGGCCTCCTCGCCGGGGGCCTCGCCGCCGTCGCTCTGGGCGGCGGGCGCGGACTCCTGCGCCGGGGCGTCGCCTTCGGGCGGCGCGACGGCCGACTCGGAGGCGGGGTCGCCGGCGGGCGCGGGCTCCTGCGCGGGCGGGGGGCTCTCGGTTCCGGGCTCCTCGATGATCGGGGCGTCGCTTCCGGGCTCCATTGGTCTCTCCAATGTGGCAAGGGTTGAATTGAATGCCTGGCTGCCACCGCCAAGGTAACTGCAAGAATAAAGGATTTTGCCGGAAATGTAAAACCCCCGATCCTTCGAGTCAGACTCGGTGAATCAGGGGTGCGTGCGATCGACGGGGTCGATCAGGTGGAGGCCCCGGCCTCCACGGGGGCCGGGGCGGGCTCCGCGGGGGCGGCCGACTCGGGGGCGGGGTCGCCGGCGGGCTCCTCGTCGAGGAGGTCGTCCTCGTTGCCGTCGTAGTCGTCGACCTTGTCCTCGGGCGGGGTGCGCTGGGCGCGGGCCTCGGCCTCCAGCTCGTTGACGCGCTGGACGACGACCTCGGGGTCGATGCCGTAGGTGGCCTGGACGGAATCGACCATCCGCTCGAACTGCCGACGCCCGTTCTCGGCGCGGACGAGGATCTCGGTCACGACCTCGACGGCCACGGCCTGGATCGCCGCGCGGACGCGCTGGGCCAGCTCCCCGTTGAGGAAGGCGGCGAAGGCGTTCTTGTCGCCGAGGTAGCCCACCAGCACGACGGGCTGGCCGTCGCGCTCGCGGACGATGAACTTGAGGTTGCCGACCGTGGTGCTGTCGTCGTCGATGGCGGCGATGAGGAGGAGGCGGCCCGGGAACTGGCCGAGCGCGCTCTCGATGCCGAACCCGCAGTGCACGCACTTCACGCCCTCGACGACCACGTTGCGGGCGTCGACGACCGGGGTGGTGCCCATCGGGTCGCGCTCGAGGCTGCCCATGTTGATGCGGGCCACGCCCTCCCGCGCGGCCTGGTCGATGACCTCGGCGGACGGGAAGGCCCGCAGGGCCTTGATGAGGTCGATGAGGAAGCGGTCGAGCCGCTTGGACAGCGTCCAGACGAGCGCGCGGCGGTCGTCCTGATCCACCCCCTCGGGGGTGATGACGAAGTTCGTGCCGTCGTTGTTGGTCTCCAGGACGTACACGCCCTTGATGGGCACGGTGCGGGAGTCGCGGAAGATCTGCTCGACCTCGTCGTGCTCCCAGGTCTGACTGCCGGGGATCGTCGAGGCGCTCAGGAGCAGGCCATCGCCCTGCATCCCCCTGACGTTGATGACGAGGTGGACGACGGCGTCCTCGGGACGGCTGGGGAAGACGAAGACGCTCTTGGCGCCGTTGTCGGTGGTCTCGGTCGGCATCGGATGCTCCATGAGGATGTGGCGGGATGTGGAAGGAACGTGCTGGTTGCCACGGAGCCAGAACCCGAAAAAGATACTCGGCCGTTGACATTTTGTCAATATCCTCCTGAATCCTGCATTTGAGCACATCCGTTGACAACCGCTTTATATTATGGGAGTTTAACTCCCTGTCCCTTTCCCTAAAAGGACAGAAAATCCTAAGATGAGAAAGGAGACGGCCATGGTTCCGTACACAGGAGACCGCATGAGCAACGATGCCAACGACCCCGCTGACGGGGCGCCCCTTCGTCTGCACACCAACGCCGCCACCGCTCCGCCTGACGCGGAGACGATCGATGACCGGGAAGCTGCTCCCCCCACGCCGATTCGGCTCGTCCCGCGCGACCGCAACGAGGACATCGCGCGCGCCGATGAGGAAGCCCGGGCGCGCGCCGATGCCCTCGCGACCAGTCGCGTGGTACGCACGCGGCGAGGCACGACCGGCACGGGTCTCAAGATCGAAGACGTGTGCGTCGTCGATCACGAGATCGAGAGCCTGCGGACGCTGGAAGGCCAGCTCGAGTTCGTGCGGAAGAATCTCGCCTTCGTCGATCTTTCGAGCGCGCCCTTCAACGAAGAGGATCTCGGCCGGACCGCCGTAACGATCATGGAGCGCTGCGAACAGGTCAACGGACGCGACTGGCAAGTTCTGCTGCGCGTCCTGGGCGGCACTGTCGAGCCAGAGCCGCATCTGTTCAAGAGCGCCATCGAGCACATCGCCGCCGCCCACAACCGGTGGGCGATCAAGCAACTGTCCGAGCAGGTCAATCGCACAGCGGCAGAGGCGACGATCGCACCGCCAGAACCCGAGTCGCCCGAGGATCTTGATGCGCGTGTACTGCGCGAAGCCATGGAGCGCTACGACGTAGCCGTGGACGAGCTCGACGAGGTTCCCGACCTCGTCTTGGACGAATGGGAGATAGACCTCGCTCACGATGGCCCGCCGCCGCCCGAGCCGTTGCTCATTGCGAAAGAGGTCGAGATGCTCAACGCCCTCCAGGACGCGGCCGACAAGGCCGACTTCGTCCCAATCCGGGTGGTTCCACCGGCTCGACGCAAGGGTACGCGCAATCGCACCCCGATCGCCGGCACTGCCCTCCATCAGGAACCCCAGCCGGCAGCCAAGATCCATGCGCAGGACGTTCGCGGACTGCAGGGGGAGCTGTGGATCATCCTCGTGTTGTGCATGGCGCTCATCGGCGTCGTGGCGGCCTTCCTCATGCGAGCCGACGGGCAGATCCGCACCGCTTCCCTGGAGCGCGATGCGGCACAGGATGAGGTCATCGCCGAGCACACGCAGAGCCTCCAGAGCCACGCTCGGACACTGGCGCGACTCGTCCCGGTGCTGGCCGAGAAGGACGCGGAGATCGTGGACCTCACGCAGGAGCGCGACAACTACGCGTCTCTGGCCGTGGAGAGTCGGGAGTCGATCCAGGCGCTCGATCGTCGTGTCGGCGGCCAAGTCGGCTCGCTCTCCCGCGAGCTTTCCGAGACCCGCTCGGAACTCCGCCGCGAGGTGGACGAGCAGGCGCGTCAGCTTGAAGAAATGCGCGCGCAGCTCGCTCACGATCAGGGCGACGAGACCCCCGCTCCTTGAACACGTAACCGGCATCGCGTCGGTTCCTCCCCTCGCTCGCAAGCGAGGGGTATTTTCCCGGGTTGACGAGCGTCATGCTCGCCTGTCCGGAACGAATAGGAGACATCATGGATCCCTTCCTGTTTGCGACGAACTTCTTGGTCGCGGGGATCGGCGCCTCGATCTTCATGGCCAGCATCCGGATCAACAGGCGGTGGCTGCAGGGCATCGTCCAGACCTTTGGCGTCATCCTCATCCTTGCCGCCGCGCTCACGCTCCCCTCGAAGGCGGTGCAGATCGTCAGCCGTCAAACCGTCGAGGACGCGCCCGAAGACGACGACTCCTCCACGCTCCTGGTGAGTGAGGAAGGAGCCGTTATCACGGACGAGGTGACCGGCAACACAGTCATCATCACCAGGGACAGGGATTTGGTCGATCTCCTGCGCCGCGCGATCCAAGACCAGACACAGCAAGCCGCTCCAGCGACGGCCTTGGACGAGACGGACGAAGAGGAGTTCGACTCCGATGACCGACCGGAGCGCGATCCGTTTGGTCCAGCGCACATCGCGGTGGAGGATGACGTCGTCGAACCGACGCCGACACCCGCCCCGTCTCCAGAGCCAACGCCGACACCGGCGCCCACACCCATTCCCGTACCCGCTCGCGAACGCACGCTCCCGCAGGAAGACGGGGGAACGCCCGCGTGCACGGGCTTCGCGCTCCTGCACGGCAAGAGCGGCGGACCCGAACCCGACGGTTGCTACGCGGTCGGGTGCCAAGAAGGCTACGCTCTGCCGATGCAACTCATCGGTGGCGCGTGGAACCAATGCGAGAACTACAGCCGCCTCCCGCGACTGGGAAACTGCTACATCGTCATCGACCACGACGGCACCCAGCGCTCCATGCGCTTCAACAAGGGATCGTGGAAACCGGGAACTTGTTCGTAGACCCCGGAGAAAGGATGAGAAGAGATGCGACCCAATGTAACCACCCTCATCAACGCCCAGAACCTCGAAGGGACGGCGGGTGTGTGGGGGGATGCGAAGGACTGCCACGGTGACGTCTCGACGCTCACCGGACCGCTCACCAACCTGACCGGCAACCTCTCCGCGCTGGACGGCCACGTCCACGAGGATCTCGTGGGTGATGCCAGCCACCTGCGCGGTGACATCACCGGCCTGTACGGCCAGATCCCCGCCTTGCGGGGCGACTACACCTTCCAAGGTCACGGTGGGGACGTCACCGTCCTGGAGGTCTTCGACGACCTCAGCGGTCTGGACCGCACCCTCACCCGCCCGGTGGAAGAGGAGATGCTTCTCTTCGCCGCGAACTGGTTCCTGAGCCAGGACGATGAGTACAACCCCGACGAGTTCGTCTCGATCGTCCGGGGGCACAACCTCCAGGCCGAGCTCATCGAGCTCGCCGCGGAGATCGCGAAGGTCGAGGGGATCACCATCCCCGACAGCGTCTTGATGGCGCTCACCAGCTAGCGCCCCCACGAGGAGCCCCCCGGCTCCTTTTATTATTGTATGACCAAAGGATTCTTGATTTCCCATCACTGAACTGATAGACTTTTGCTCGAACTTCATGGGCCCTTAGCGCAGCTGGTAGCGCGTCTCCATGGCATGGAGAAGGTCAGCGGTTCGATCCCGCTAGGGTCCACCACAAAACTCCTCGTCGCTGACGGGGAGTTTTGTTTGAACGCGAACTAACATCAGCCGACTCAAAAACAATCGGGGGGCACATAGGTGCCGATCGGACCCTATGTGGGGCTTCTACTGTTCTCGAACTTCAAAAATCCTCACCCAATGCTTTGAACCTTTTACCGTCAGCAGTTTACTGATAGCTTTGCCGGCATCAAACTTTGAAATCCAAACGCTTTTTTGAATTGGTATGAACCCGGCGTTTGATAAAAACTCCCGAAGTGACTTTCTTAGTTTTCGTTTTGACTCCGGAATATCAAAAACAACCAAACACTCACGGTCATCTTCATACAAATCCGCATCAAGTACCTTCAGCCGCAGATATTCTTTTGCTCCAGTTTCTGTGAGGGCTACATAGATATCACCGGCCCGCTTTTCGATCTGGATCAGTTTCTTTTCCTTGAGCCGACGGAGGGTCTCCCGCTCCCGTCTCCTTTTTCGAGCCTCCCGCATTTCTCGAATACCGGACATTCCGTATTTCATCACGGCAAAAGGTTGGTAGCCGAAAGTAAAAATAAGATCGAGATCATCAACCAATTCGACCAGTAGCTCCGCCGTACGAGAATGTTCGTTTAGAGCCTTTTGTTCTTTTTTGGGGGGCATATTAGGTCCGATCGGCACTTATGTGCCCCCTGCATATTGCAGGGCATTTTCGACAATGTTTCCTACTCCTCAATCGCCTCTGGGATCTCGGTTGAAATCTGGCCTGTCAGTAATCGCTCTAATCGTGCTTCGACAATGTCATTGCTTGGGTTTAGTTCAAGCACCGCCTCGACTTCTCGAACTGCCGCGGCTATATCGCCTTCAACTTCATAGATCGACGCGAGGAACCAATGTGCGTTGGCGTATCCCGGGGCGAGTTTCACCGCGTGTTCAAACGCCGTTCGTGCCCGATCCATGTCCCCCATGCCATCACGCTGTAAGTACAACATGCCGAGCTGGAAAAACACGCCGACATCCAGCTGGTTGTATTGCGCGACGCTCTCCATTTTGCCGATCGCGTCATTCATGCGTCCCTGCCGTTCATACGTGACGGCAAGCTGGAAATGCGCGGGCGCATAATTGGGTTTGAGTTCAACGGCTTTTTCAAAAGAGGCCTGAGCGCTCGCGAGCAGAGTCGTAAGCTGTGTTTGCGCGCCCTGCGCGGTTGTCGCGTCCGTACTGGCTGTCAGAGGTCGCGCCTGTTCCGCCGCGGCAAGATAGGTGATCCCAAGCTCTGTCCAATTTGACGGACTCAACGGTTCGAGTTCCGTCGCGCGCTGATAGCTCGCGACCGCAAACGCGCTGGCCTCTCCCAAAACAGGAATCAATTCTCGATAGACCAACCCGCGCGAAAGCCAGTTCAACACATTGTTGGGCGAGAGTTCCGTCGCGCGCGCGACCGCATTCACACTCGCGGCCGTGAGCGACTGAACGTATACAGCTGACTCGTCGGTAAGCGTATCAAGCGAGCTCACACCGGAAAGCTCCTCATCCACGCGCAGGAGAAGGGCTTCACCTAAGTTGCGCACGTACGTATCGTGGAAGGCGTTGAGTGTGCTGGCTCGATCAAGAAGCGCGACGATTTCTTGGAGATCACCACCCTCTCGATCAAGTTCAACAGCGCGGCTAAACGCGACCTCTGCCGCGTAGCGCTGTGAGGTCACGAAAATTCCCACAAGGAAACCAAGTGACAACACCACGAACACCGATGCGACAATGAGCTTGGCGCCCGGAGCTTTCGCAAACGACTTGGACCACTCCTGACGCATCACTTGCGAGGCAAGAAGGCCTGAAAAAATTCCAAAAGTCACAATCAGCGTCATGTTCCACGGGACAAGAAACGCGCTCACTACAAGCGTCAGCCACGGAGCGATATGCACAAAACTCTCCAGCCAGAGCTCGCGCGAAGGTGGACGCAAAACTTGGACGATGGAGCGGATGAATAACAGCAGGACGAACAACCCCAAGCTGGTCACGCCAAACACGCCGATCGTGGGCACGAGGGTGAGCACAAAGCTGGAAGCACGATCAAAACGCGTATCCCAAAAATCGGTTTGGTTGAGACTCAGGTCGTGAAACTGGCTGTAATCAAACTGGTATGTGCCAGGACCCGATCCCCAACTACTCGAATACGCGCCCAGCGCATGCGAGGCGACGGTCATAGAGCCACTCGCGTTGGGGGTGACTTCCAGAGGAACCGACACAAACGAGAGCCCGGGCAAGACAAACCAAAACGCCAGACTCCCGAGGAACAAAATGCCCGGAAGAATGAGCCGACCATGGTGGAGAAAGTCCTTCGCTCTAAAGATAACAAACGTGAACAACACGGCGAAGGAGACAGCGAATAGCGCCCACAGCGAAGGATCATCAAGAACCAGGAGAAAGAAGATCGTCGCGAGCAAGAGGAACAGGCACAAAATTCGCTGAATGACCCCCGTGAGACCTTCATACAAAAGGGAGTCATGCGCATGATGGGAAAGATACGCCGCGAGAAAAAAGACGTTTAGCGTAACAAGAAACGTCACAAAGCCGCTCATCGTCCCGACGGTATTGAGCGCAAATGAAGAAAAGATGTTCACGCCAAATAGCGACAGCAGAGGGAACAGTGCAACAAGACTGCTACTCACCAGCAAAACCACATGGATGCGCTTGTGCGTGGATCTCTCACTTGCTGTGTTGGCAATCAGATAAAAAAGAATCGCGACGGCAAGCACGGTTAAGACAGATGTGTACTCCCCACGATGCGCGCCGAACCAAGAGAGATAAGGCGCGACAGAATAAAACGCCGGCACCAAAAAAGCGGCAACAAAAAACCACGGGAGCACATTCACCCATCCCAAACGAATCTTCACTTCGCGCCCAAGAAGCATGCTGGCGAGCCAGCACAGAGCCGCGGCGCAGGTTAGGATGAGGACAAGTGTTTGTTTGTTAAACTCCAGCGGTTCCAGGGTGAACGGCAAGAAAAATAACGGAACCAAAAAAAGCAGAATCAAGAGGAGCGCGCGCGTAGCAGAAAGTAAATGACCTCCTTTGTGCATAGTTCACCCATTATAACGCAAAAGCCGCAGGTGTGGGGTCCCGCGGGCTTTTGCTATTCAATTGTGCCCCACCCGCCGAAGCCTCGGCGAAGGTGGGTAGGTCTGCACTTGAGACCGCATTCATGATCGGGCAATAGCAACATCGCCTCATCATAAATGTCTTTCCTGTCACGTTGCAGGGGGTTTGGTTGTCACCTCACGCCTTGCGTAGGCCACAGGGCAAGCATGGAACCCGTGTGCGGACCAGCACCGTCCTCCTCAAATGAGAAGAAGGGAAAGGTCCGGAGAAGTGTGTTGAATGAGCGTTTCGACGATTAGCGGTTAGGGCTCTAGCGTCGATGGTTCTTCGATTACGACATTGGACGGCTCGGCCGCTTGGCCGCCATCATCCTGGGTCGCGGAATCGATAAGGGTTTCGTCCGGACTCTCCGGAGATGCGGGTTCTTCTTCTACGACGGGTTCTGGTTGTTCTTCTTCAGACTCGGCATCAACAACTGGAGATCCCTCGACTTCACTCGCTTCGCTCGTTTCGCTCCCACCGACGCCAAGGCTTTGGTGGGCAGGCGGGATGACACTGGTTTGTTGCGTCTCTTCCTCGACGACATCTTCCTCCTCTTCTTCCGGTTCAAACCCCTTACGATATCCCGTCACCATCCAGTCAAACTCGACATCGGTTGAGCCGACGAAGCGCTCGACAACGAAATGGTTCTGATCTTTTTCTGAAACGTACAACGAGACTGGCCCCGAGGGCGTGACGATCACGCGGATCGGCGCGATCGCCGAGATCACATCATTAAACTCGGGCATGATGTCTTCGAATCGTACTTCCGCCTTTCCGTCGACGAGCGTCGATGTGCCGGTAAGAGTGATGACACTCTCCGGGGACGTGACGGCGACAGTCTCGACGTTGACCCCTTGGTAGGACAACGTGACGGTCTTGAGTTCGCCCTGCGTCTTGATCGTTCCGTCCGATTCGATCGACCATAGCGCGCCGATGCCCTCAAGCCGTCCGATCGAGAGAATCGAATTCGTCGCCATGAAAATGTTTCCGCTCATGTTGAGCGCCGTGTAGTTCTGCGTGCTCGCGGGAGCCTCGCTTGCCACGTTTTGCATGATCATGATCGTTTGAGGACCACCGGACCAATATCCAACGTTCACATACGCAAGAATGAGATTATCTGATTCATCACCCGTGTAGCTCTCAAGCGCGTACCCGATAATTTGCCCAGCCTCGCTTGCTTTCATGGCGACTCCTGCCGTGGTCGAGGCGGTGAGTGGATCGCCTACAATGATGGAACCGTTTTGTGTGCTCACCTTTGTGGGCACGCGACCAGCCAGGGCGATTGGATACGCCCCAGCTACGTTTTCGCCCGCCAGGAATCCTGGTCGGGTTGAGACGATACCCGCAAGTTGCTCACCCGTCCCGCCGGTCGCACGAACGACCGTCTCGCCAGAGCCGGCAAACACCACCACATCACCCGAGGTGAGTTCTTGGTCAGACGGGAACATCTCGGCAAAGTCATACGACCCCGTGGACCAACCTTTCGCGTTGGTGCGCATGAAATCTCCGGCGGCTCCTGAAGAGCCATCGTAGTAAATGTATTTTTCTGTTTGCGTCGTGCCACGGTCGGATGGATACAGTCGTCCACCAATGACCATATCGCCGGCGATCTTCATCGTTCCCTCATTGGTGATGAAAGCGACTTCTGTTTCGGTTGTGTTACGGACGCTCAACCGATAATCGTCTTGCGAGGTGACGACGTTTTGAAGCATCATCGCGACCGCGGAGGCCTCGTTCCCGTTCCATGCAGAGCCGCGCAACGCAAGGCCGTAGGAATCAAACGTCTGGGCGCTCATCGTCGCCGTTCCCAACGGCGCAACGACAACGGTATCGGTTACGATCGTAGAGCGACCGTCCGTACCAATCACATTTCCCGCAAACCAACCGACATCGATAAACGCGTTGATGACACCGGTTCCGGATTGCTCAAACGCTTCAAGCGCGTAACCCACGATCATGCCGGAGTGCGTGGCCTTCATGGCATGGCCGACGGTCGCGCTCGCTGTGAGCGGATCTCCCACGGCGATCTTCCCGGCCTCGCCGGAGACGTTCAGCGGAACACGTCCAACCAGAGCGACGTCATACCCTATAACTTCAGCTCCCATTCTGATGGCCGGTTTTGTGGAAATCGCGCCAAACAAACCTCCTTGAAATGGCGTCGTCGTTTTGACGATCTTCAATCCTCCGGACGAATCCAGCGCCACAAGGTCTCCTGGCGCAAGCGCTTGATCGGACGGATAGACTTCCGCCAAGTCGGACGCGGGTGTCGAACTTGTGCCATCGTATTGAAAATCTCCGTCGTTATCGATGCGAAACTCCGTGTCAGGTGTGCCATCGGCATCGGAACGAATCAAGAACACGGCGTCTGCCGTTGCCGCCTCATTGACATCGATCACGAGACCTTGATTGTTCACGCCGTTTGCCGCGGGGGCACCCACGGTTCCCATAGTAATGATCGCCCCGTGGCCCGTGCCATCCGCGTCCATCACCACTTCGATTCCATTGGTTGTATCGGTGATACTTCCAGCCGTTGCAGCCACGGCGTTCTCTACATACAGCACGGATCCTATAGAGCTGAACGTTCCCCCGGTTCCGTTTTGCGTGCTGGAGCGAACGAATCTGGCGAGATCATAGTTGTCGCTCAATGTCCCAACCGTTGCGGTGTTCTCGCGAACGCCCGTGATCTCGGCGAACGAGATCGACTTGGCTGACAGCGATCCGCTGGCGTCGTAATCGACGTCCAAAAGCGTTCCGGACGTAAACGCCGTGGACGTAGAGGTAATGGACGCTCCCTTGCCGGTGGTCAAACTGTTCGCGGTTACCACGGCGCCCGTTTCCCCATCAGCCGACGAAGTGACGGTAAACGAATTATGCGTTGCCCCAGAAGTGACGGTCAGTCCGCCGGTGATGCCCACGTCTGCGGCCGCGCCGTTATCGGTAGTGAGCGTGATGGATGTAACGTCGCTAGAGCCAAGCGTCATGGCGCCCGCGCCGGTCGTATCGATCGTGAGGTTGGTCGCGCCGGAGGAATCCGCAGCCAAAAGCGTAATGGCGGCATCGGTATCGCGTCCAAACGTAAACGTGCCATCGGTTTGGTTGGCAAGCGTGTCCCCATTTTCAAAAACGATCTCCGCCGTGGTGATGTCCGCGTTATCAAAATTGAGTCCGTAGACAAATCCGCCGGTCGTGCCTGGCGTGGATTCAAAGTAGATGCCATTGCTGATGTCCGAGGCTTGATCACCACCGCCACCGGCATCCGCGTCCGTATCGATGTTGACCAGATGCAGTCCGACCGACATGTCTGCGTCACCGGTTGCCGTCGTCTCCGCTTTCTCAATACGGATGCCTGTCCCCGCACCGCTCACGTCCAAATTGGACGAGGAAATATACAGTCCCACAACGGTGTCCGTCGCGCTCGCGTCGTTGTCGATGGCAAGCAGGATCGACTGCGCGAACAAATTGTCCACGCCCGCATCGGCCACCGATTGATAATCAATCACGAATCCATTGTTCGCGTTGGTGGACGTGTCCACTTGCAGTTGTAGCACGCCTTGGCTGGTCAACGTCGAGTCCACATCCGTTGCCGCGTCAATGATGACTTGCCCTCCGGCCGTGGGGGAAATGATGACATCATCCTCCGCGCGCAGGGCAATGTCATTGCCGTTCGCACCCGGCCCGTCCACTTCGTTGTCCCCGGCGATCAAAATGATGCCCGAGGCTTCGGTCGAAGTGTCCAACACGATGGCGTCGGTCGCGGCCTGCGTGGAGGAGATGTGCACCGAGGAACCCGTGGCGATGATGTCGATATCCTCGCCATCAGCCGCATCGGAGGCCAGGATGTTAATGCCGCCGGCAGAAGCGTTTATCTCAATGGCGTCCTCCCCGTTCGCGGAGCCGTCAATGTCAAAGTCCGAACCTGTTTCAAGCTGAATCGTGGAGGCGACTTCGGAAAAATCCAGGTTCAGAGTCAAACTGTTTTCGACAAACGCCAGGTTGCTGTCCGTGTCGTTGGCGAGCGTCGCACCGTTTTGAAACTCGATGTCCGTGGTGATGTCAGTCGTGTCAAAATCCAGTCCGGTGGTGATCGATCCGACGGTACCTGCGCCAGAGGTGATGCGGATCGCGTCCGTTACCGCGCCGGCCGTGTTCTCGTTGTTGGTGAGGACGAGCAGAGCGTCGTAGGTTCAGGCGGCGGCGTTGGTCGGGGCGGTGGTTGTAACACGCATCCCGAACATGTCCCCGTCGGCATCGTTGCCCTCCAGGGTCAACTCCACTCCCGTCGCCTGCGTCCCGCCGGTCGCGCCATTGTTTTGCACGAGCGCGATGTTAAGCGCGTCTACGGCCGCATCAGCCGCGCTGACGTTCAAATCAATTACACCGGTCGTATTGCTGTTGGCGGTCGTGGCGGCGTCGATCGTCAGAAAGGCCGTAGCCGGAAAAGTTATATCGATCGTAGAGTCGTCCTCAAACAGCGCGACGTTGGTTGTGCCATCGCGTATGGCGAAGTCGCCCGTGGAATCCAAGTCGATCGAAAAGAGGTTGGCGCCCAAATTGATATCCGTTGCCGCGTCCAAATCCAATGTGTCCTCAAAATCGGCAAAATCCCAGGCATCGGCGGCAAGCGCGATGGTGACTGCCGCTCCCTCCGATCCGGAGCCCGACACCGTAAAGTCGCCGCCACCCCCGTCCGCGAGCGTGGCCACGTAGTTGCCAGTGGTGTCGGTTGAAAGCGCGACGGAGTTCGCGGCGATCGTGAGCGCGCCCGTGGACGCAAGCGTGGCGTCTCCGGAAAGGGCGACGGGGTTATAGTTTGTCCCGTCGGCGACCAGGAAGAAACCGCTCGTGTTGGTACCCATGGTGAGGTCGTCGCCGGTGATGGTGAGGTCGCCATCAAGCGTCACGTCCAGAACTCCTGCACCGCCATTGATAAAATCAAACGTCTCGGTGGAAGCCGTGTTCACAACAAGTTGAAAATCATCCGTCGTATCATCCGCGTATAGCTCCCAGCTGGTTCCGGTCGCCGGCGCGAAGGTCAACTTTGGCGAGTCGGCTGTCCCGTCATTCATTGTGATCTCCCCCGTAATCACATCGCCAGAATTAAAAACGTAGATGTCCGACACTTCAGCCGCCGCAATACAGTCCGTGCAGGCGAGATCGCCAACGGTGGCCGTGCCGACCAGGTCGAGCGCTCCATCCACGTACACCGTCCCTTCAACGCCTAAGTCGCTCGCGACGAACAAATCGTTCCCGGACAAACTGAAGGCAACATTGGCAATCGTCTCGGTGCTGGAGGTGGAAGCTCCAACCACAAGATCATTATCAATGTACCCATCGCCCATGACTTCCAATTCATCGTCAATGCGCAGGTCGCCCGTGGCGCCGGATCCGTAGGTGAACGCCGCATTGGAACCGATGATGACCGGTGCATCATCTTCAAATGTGCGGCTCGAACCTGTTTCAAAAAGTTGCAAGACGGTCGAGTCGATGCCGTCGAGCGTATCGGCATTGAGGGCGTAGGGAGCGGCCGTGATCTGTTTGCGAGGAGACAGAAGCTCGCCGCCAATGGTCACTTGCAAGTAAAGAGCGGCGTTGTCACCGAAGACGGAGTCAGCGATCGCGGCATAGGATGAACCCGTATCTCCGAGGTTCTCCGTGAACAGTCCTGTTGTGAGTGTGACGGTGCGAGCTGTTGCCGAGGCACAGGTCGCCGACGAGTTCGACCACACACACGTTCCACCGGTAACCGCCGTATACAGTTCAAAAATCATGCTCAAGCTTGAATCTGAAACAGGGACACCGTTCGCGTTCAAGATACGTCCCTGATAGGTGACGATATTTGGTGCACTCGCCGCCTGGACAACAGGAACCAGGCTGACGAATGTCATCGCCATGACGACTAGGAACCCGAGTTGTTTCCTCCAGGATCGATACATAATTATGTCTTCTCTCCAGCCAACGATTGATTCTCTGACTCCAGAGGAACCTCTTCGGAGAACCCCTTGGGCTCCTGCTCGGCTGAATAATCGATGGGATCAATTTGTTTTTGTTTGAATCCTATCTTGTCGAACGTCGCGTAATACTGATTTGGACCCAGCATGAACGCGTAGTGACCTTTGCTGTCTGTCACTTGAGTCTCCAAGAGCTTGTTGTACTTTGGCTCGAAGATACGAGCGACCACACGAGACAGCGGTCGACCTGTGTCCTTGCTGTAGACAATGCCCCAACTGATGGGCTTGTGCGGTTTGGCCAATCGACGCGCAAGCAGATAGACCAGGATCTGCACGGCAACCATGACCACCGTAAAGGCGGTTGGTCGAATGACCGCAAAGGCGATCGCCATCACCACTCCGATAATCGCCACGGTGTGTTGAAGTCCGCGGAGGAACTTTCGACGCAGGATCCAAGCCGGTTCGTGGTACTTCGTCGCTTGAGAAGGATCAAGAGGAATGTTTGCGGTGATGACCGCGTTATCTGATGTGACTTCAATGGACTCACCGTGATAGACGTCCAGATAGGATCCGTCCGTCTTTTCCTCTTTCATGTACTGCGTCGGGAACTGAAACGCCGGTTTTGTCACGGTGAGGCGATACATCCCAGGTTGAACCAGGAAAAAATACCGACCCCCTCTGTCTGTAACACGGCTTTTGACGAGACGCCCGCGAGCAGACGGATTGGCAGGATCAATTTGGAAGAGACGAACCACGGCCAAGTCGATCGCAGTCTTGGCAATGGCGTTGTAGACGACCCCATACCCCTTCCTTCGTCGGCGCCAGAAAAAGAGAACCGGCGCGGTGAAAAAATATTGAAGGAATGGGAGGAAGTCGAAGGCAACCGAGAGAACGACCACGCTTGCTCCTGCCGTGATTGCAAGAGCAGGTGTGGAGATCTGCGTCGCCTCTTCCACCCCTGGAAGTTCGCGAATAGCTTCCAAGGTTTCCCGCACTCCCGCAATGGGGAGCGCGTTAAAGAACGTTTCGGCCAGTGTCGAGGACTCTGCTGTCGGAGTCTCCTCTGACACTTCCTCTGTCGGTGTTGGCGCGATCTCCTCTTCTTCCTCCTCACTGGCTGTGAGACGGACGCGAGGGTTCACGATCGCGTTGTCGATGGTGAGTGTTCCACTTGTCGTGGTCTCAAATCCATCAGCAGAGACGGATACCTGATATGTTCCGTTTGGGACATACCAGACAAAGGTTCCGTCTTGTCCGACCTCTGTGGGGTTGAACTGATCATATGGGGACCCATCCCACACAACCCATTCACCTTCCACATCCTCAAAGAGCGTAACCCTTGCGGAACTCACGACCGCTTCTTCCCCATCGACGACCTGGTACACGTATCCAGGGGATACGACACGCAGGTAGGAAGAAACGGAATCTGTTGAACCATCCTCGTAGGTGACAAGCACGTACACCTGGAGGAGGGTAAGCACGTCAGGAATCGTAAGATCCGCGTAATAAAGATCGAGGGCGTCATCAAGACGCATGAGGTAGGTGTCTTCGCCAATGGTGAGCGTAACTGTCTCAACGTCTGCGAGCACCGCATCTGCAGGCACGACGATTCTCACGTCACTTGTGGGAGTGACTTCGACCACACCGGAGCTGGTGGTCGTGAGTTCAATCGTCTCGTCTGCAACCAGATAAAGGACATCGACGTCGCTCAAATCCCCTTCCTCCGCACCCAAGGAGGTTGGTTCTTCAGCCGCCGATTCCGGTGGAGGGACTTCGCCCAAACCTGGCTCTTCTGTCTCGGTGGGGATTTCTTCTTCCCCACCCGGCTCTTCGTCAGAGGGTTCTTCCTCTGCGGGCTCCTCTTCTGAGGGCACCTCTTCTTCTGGAGCCTGTGGCGCACCCTGCACCAAAGCTCCAGAAGCAAACTGCCCTGCTGAATCGTACGCAAACACGCCAAAGTAATACGTTGTTCCATTGGAAAGCCCCGTCTGCGAGAGACTGGTCGTCAAACTCGTCGACACGATCGTGCATGAAGAGTCCGTGGGTTCCGTCGGGTACCCCCCCAGACATCGCAGCACGCGAATGCCCGCGAGGTCGCTGTCGGTTGGATTCGTCCAAGAGAGCGTCAGTTGCGCGTCCCCTTCCACGATCGACAAGCTCGACACATTCCCTGGTGGATCATCCTCATCGGTCGTGAACGTCTGATCGCTGGAGAACGCCTGGTTGGATGACGCGTCCGTGGACAAGACTTGGAAATGGTATGTCTTTCCGGCTGTGAGGTCGGTGAGCAGGATCGAGTGTGAAGTCGTAAGACTCGAATCGGTCTGCGTATCGCCATACGCCGTCGAGAGTCCGTAGGAAACGGTACTGTCGGCTGACTCGTCTGTCTCCCAGGTCACGCGCGCGGAGGTGGTTGTGATGTCGATCACCTCGATGTCAGAGATAACGGGATCCGTCTCGTCGCTCGTCGTGAACGTCTGGGTAGAGGACGTGGCTGTGTTCCCCGTTGAGTCTGCCGCTCGAATACGGAAGTAATACGTCGCTCCCTCAAAGAGGCCTGAAAGGCTCACGGAGTGACTCGTGTAGTACCCCGACTCTGTCGCGGTTCCCAACTCAAAGCTGGTCGTGAGGCCATAATCGAGCAGGCGAGTCGCGGCCTCGCTCGTCGTCCAGCTCACAGTCGCGGAAGAGGTTGTCACGGCTGAAACGACAATGCTAGAAATTATCGGAGCAGTTGTGTCCGCTGGAGCACCGCCGCCTCCACCGCCTCCTGATTCTCCTCCCCCGCCCGATGAAGGCACCGTCGCGGTAACACTGATGGAATCGTCGCCGCCGATCGGGAGAATGATCGAACCTGAATCCCCAAACGATCCGGCGATCGACACATAGTAGTTTCCTGTCGATGAGGGGTTCGTGATCTGGTTTGCTCCTGTTCCCGAACTCGTTGCGTTGGTTCCGATTTCGACGGCCACCGAGCTCGTCGCGGCAATGGCTCCGCCATCCCCTGCACAAACCGTGATCGTCACGACGTCAGAGGTAATCGCCACGGAGGCTTGTTCTGAGCCGGCACAGGTCGATGCCGTAGTCAGATCCACGCCATCATCGGCAATATCGACATCATCCTCGGTAATCGTCGACGTGTCGAAAGACGAGGCAAATGTGAGCGTGATCGTCGAGCCAAGAGAGATACCTGTTGGTGTTGTAAAGAGCACCCGATGATTGGCGGCCTGCGAGGTCTGCAACGTCGAAGGATAGTCATTCGCGCTGGTAACCGTCGCGGCGGAAACATTCCAAGCACCGACAACAGCCGCGGTTGCAACAACGGCGGCTAGTGTCAGTGTTTGAATCATCCTCCTGTATGTACACACACATGGATTTGTTTAGCCTTTCCTTTTTCTCAAGAAAGCAAGAACGAAGGCTCCTCCAATAACGACGGCGATGAGTAGCAGCAGATTCATAAGCTCATAGGGGATCGCCCACAAAGGCCAGGATGTTTGAATGAGACCGTCGGTTCCATATGTCAGCGAAAGCTCAGCTGTCATGGGGCCAAAGGCGAGGTGTCTAAGTTGATCGCCGGCACGCGCGATCCAGTTACCCCCCACCGACTGATAGGAGACGGTGAAAGTACGCGTCGAGTCCGGAAGAACCCGACCCTCTGCCTGGTTTGCATTCAAGACTCGAACTGTTTGACCGAACATGCCACGAATACGGACATCTCCTGACGGAGTCAGATGGACATTCCCCTGGTTCTGCAGTCGATAACTGAACAGGCCAAAGGTGTGCGAAGCATCGTCTCGCTCGAGAAAAAAATCCAAAATCTCGAGCTTCTCTACCGTCTCACCCTCGATGGTCAAGAAAACCAAGATGGCGGTCTTAGCCTCGATGGTCGCCCCGTTTGAGACAACAACATCTGTTGGCGAGGTTGAGACGGTGATCGCCCCGTAGTAGCTTCCCGCGGCGACATCGTCTGGGACGACAACGCGGAACGGAACCTCCACTTTTGAAACAGCTGGGACGAGCACCTCACGCGCTGGAAAAACGATCCAGGAGAGGAACTCACTTTGAGAAGTTTCCTCTGGAGTGAACAAAGGCGTTCCGTCCTCACCACTAGGCCCGAAAGCCAAAAGGTCAAGAAAGTACACCTGCTCGCCCGCGCCCGTGTTGAAAATGGTAAAAGCTGATTCAGCCACTTCTGCGCGCGAGGAAGCGATCTCAACGATGCTGGGTGAAAGAGAAGCCATCTGCCCAATCGAAGGACTCAGCGCCAGAGCGAGCACACAGATTGTGAGAGACCATCGCCTAGCCATATTAGTAGTTTGCCGAAACGATCAAAGAGAGTATCTGTGAGTAAGCCACGCTCCCACTTAAGGAACTCATTGCCGCCTTGAGTGTGAGAAAGTTTCGACTCTCGAAACTTGTGAGGCTTTCTGTCGCCACGTCCTGAAAGGTGGTTGAAAGTGCTGTATCAGCCGTATCAAACGTCGAGCTAGTGAGCGTTGTGTCAGATGAACGCGCTCCGTACTCCTCTGAGCCCGCGGTTACACTTCCATCTGTGACATCATCGATGTCATATCCCGTTGTGCGAAGGTTCCCATCATCGAAGACCTGTACGGTGTACCCATTGTCGTTTGCGGCATTTACCTCAAACGCGATAATGGCCGTGGACACCGACGACGCGGAAAGCTCTCCAAAACCAACGGAAGTACTCGTGAGCGGGTAGACATGGTCATTCGTCCCATCGATCGTAGGAGCTGTCCCTCCATCCTTCCAGGCGTCAACCGTGATTGTTCCGGCTCCTAGGGAGGCAACTTTACCGATAGCCGTGACCTGCGAGGCACCAACGTTCTGAACGAGCGCAATGAGAGAATCCACGCTGATCCCACTCGTGCTAGCGGTGACCGTGAGTCCGGACAATGCCGTTGCGGCCCGTGCTGAGACTGTCGTCTGCGTAAGGACCTCGAATGTAATGATCTGGTCATCCACCCCCGACCTGTAACCCTGGGCTAGTTGGTAGGAAGAGCTTGATGACGAGCCAGCAACTGCCGGCTCAACGGCATCCCGAAGTAAGTAGCTTCCTGACGATGCGGTATCCGAACCTCCGGTGCTGATCGTGTCCCACCGGATTTCAAAGTTTGTGGAGCTCATTGCTGCCTGAGCAAAAGGAGCGGATATAAAAAACCCCACAAGCGCAAAGGTGACGATACGGCTTCGCATAGGTCTTAACCCTTACATGGATAGTCTATCATGAATACTAAATGTAGTCAAGCCATTATTTAGCTAAAATTAGAGAAAAAATATATCCACCAGCGAAGAAAATAGCAAAAAAAACTGCAAAATTCCTCATTTCTTAGGTTTTATGATGAGTTATCCACAAAATTCATTTTTTGTCTACCCCAGTGTTGCCAAACGCTACAAAATATCTTTGTCTGACAAAAAACAGACTTTTCGGATGTTTCACGTGAAACAAAATATCCGACCAGCGTCGGATATTTTGTGGTGGACCTGAGGGGATTCGAACCCCTGACCTCCGCAATGCGAATGCGGCGCTCTACCAACTGAGCTACAGGCCCATTCCCTTAACTATTTCGAGGGCCTCAATGAGTGATGAAACAACGTAATCGGAATTACCCATCTGTTCCCTGTCGGAATCCGTAGAAGGGACCGCGATTACGACAGCTCCTGAAGCTTTTCCTGCCAGAACCCCATTAACAGAATCCTCTAGGACAATACAACTTTTTGGATTCTTTTCTATTCTTTGTGCACCAACAATATAAGGCTCTGGGTCTGGCTTACCGTTTGCTACATCCTCGGCCGACACGATTTGCTGAAAGAATTTTGCAATGCCAAGCCTGTTCAGGTAGGTCGTCGCGTAATCCCTATCTGAGCTTGTCACAAGCGCTGAGGAGTACCTGTTTTGTCCGATCCATGAAAGCATCATACTTGCGCCGGGCATAAGGCTGACGGATCTATCCATCTCACCAAGAAGAAGCTCTGTGTGAAGATCAGCCACTTGCTGTGCAGATTCCTTGAGCGAAAACTCATTAACAAACTCCTGCGCCCACTGCGACTTTCTTTTGCCTCGAATAGATGCGTGGTAGCCCTGTGTAAACTGGCAACCAAGACTTCCGCATAGCTTCTCAAACGCAATCATTGAAAGCGCCTCAGAGTTTATGAGGAGTCCGTCAAGGTCAATGAGGAAACCTGGATTTTCAATGGATCCTGAACTCACATTGTTTCACGTGAAACGTTTTGGTGTCCCCGGAGGGACTTGAACCCCCATCTCCAGCTTAGGACGCTGTAGCTCTATCCAGTTGAGCTACGGGGACATTATGTGTCGTAAAACGGAGGTGGAAATTCATGCTATACTGTAGTCAGAGCGACATAATCGTACTTGAACGGAAACTCGCCGTCAAAGAATATGAGCAATGAAATTTTCCTTGTTCTCATCCTATTAGTAGTACTCCTGGCGGGACTTGGTATTTTTTTCGCTTTGCGTAGACGGCTCCCAACTTCTGATCAAGCAAACACTCAACTCCTGTCTCTCATCAATGACCTCCGCCGAGAAATTCAGGACTCAACCAGCTCTCAACGAAAAGAAGTGGAGGGAAAACTGGATCTCATGCATGATCGCATGATTAAGAACTTGCAGGATTCATCCTCGGCACTCCAAAAACACTTCCAGCACTCATTTGGCGTCTTTCGTGATGTTACCGAGCGTCTCACAAAACTTGATGAGACAAACAAACAGGTTCTCAACTTCTCTGAACAGCTCCAAAGCCTCGAAAACATCCTCAAGAATCCAAAACAACGAGGGATCCTTGGCGAGTACTGGCTCGAGTCACTCCTTGGGCAGGTTCTTTCCCCAAACGGCTACCAGATGCAGTACCCGCTAGGCGTCGACGAGACAACGGGTCAGGCTCTCATCCCTGACGCGGTTCTCTTTGTAAAAGATTTGCTCATACCCATCGACGCAAAATTTTCTCTTGAGAACTACAACCGAATCTCACAAGAGACAGACGCGGAAAGACGTGAACTTCTTGAGAAGGAGTTCAAGGCAGACGTCAAGCTCAGAATTGATGAGACGTCCAAGTACGTCAAACCTCAAATGGGAACAACGAATTTCGCATTCATGTTCGTTCCAGCCGAGGGGGTCTACCATAATCTCATCACACAAAATGTCGGTGCCGTGAAGGTAAACACACGAAATCTCATCGAGTACGCTTTTGAAAAGGGTGTCATGATCGTCTCGCCCACGTCCTTCTTTGCCTATCTTCAGACCGTCCTCTTGGGACTCAAAGCACTGCAGATCGAGGACTCCGTGAAGGACATCCAAAAACAGGCCGAGAATCTCATACGCCACATGAAGGCTTACGAGGATCATCACAACAGGCTGGGAAAACAGCTTGAGACCACTGTACGCACATACACAAGCTCCTCGCAGGAACTCAAAAAGATCGACAAGGACATTTATAGAATAACGGAAGGTTCTGCCGGAAAGATCCTTGAGCCACTTGAGCTTGAATTCCCAAAAGGTGAGGAATAGTTGACACCCCGAACAATTCCGTTATACTTGCGACCAATATGCCAAATCTACGAAATGCTAAAAAAGCGCTTCGACAAAATAAGACTCACGCCGAACGAAACAAGGTAGCGCTCGCTGAGATTCATTCTCTACGCGTGAAACTTCGCAAGGCTGTCACCGCTAAAAAGGTAGACGAAGCCGCCGAAGTGGCTCGACTCGTCGGCAAGAAGCTCGACAAAGCGGTACAGAAGAACCTGCTGAAGCTCAATACCGTTTCACGCTACAAGTCGCGACTCATGAAAAAGGTAAACGCCCTCAAAAAGGCGTAAACAAAAAACGGACCTGAAAGGGTCTGTTTTTTGCTCCTTTGAATAGACAGTTTTAATCTCTCTCCTCAAAGGGGTGCCCGATATTTGATTACCCTCGGGCGGGGGAGTTATGGACGGGTCGTGTTGAACGGCCATCGTTCAGCGTGACCAGTATTGTTTCCCCTGGTCTAGGGCCTTCTACCTCACTTCACGAGATCAGCGAGAACTCTTCCCCAGTCCTTGCTGATCCCATCCTCGCAGAACGGGGCGTGAACGAAGCGGACCTTCGCGCCGTTGATCTGGAAGTCGGCCTCCTTGCCGGAGTAGTAGGAGTCACCGATGCAGTCGATCGCCGCGCTCATGGCACCCTTGTGGTGATTGGTGTCCGTCACCATTGCTACCCACTTGGCACCGCGCTGCGCCGCCCGGAGGGCGAGGACGAACCCGTAAGGGATTTGCTGCGACGGATCGCATGCATCCCGCAGGGTGTTCCAGTCCCCCATCGGCATCATCATGTCGGTGAGAACCACCTCGAACGGGAAGGGGATTTCCGCTGCGCTGTGCGCGCTCTTGCGGGCAGCCCAGTAGGCCTTCCACCTTTCCTTGCCCTCATCCGTGTTCACGAAGGCGGGGTTCTGCTTCGTGACCCCCGCATCGCGCAGGTGCTTCTCCTCGATCGCCTCGTCGTACGCCGGCTCCATGAGCCTGGTCGCCTCGTCGTACGAGGAGGCGACGGAGACCTCATGCCCCTTCAGGGTTTCCGTGGCCGAATCACGGTGGTTCTGCTTGTCGTCGATGACCAGGATGCGCATGTCATTCTCCGATTCGTGGTCTGGCAATGCATCTCGCAAGGGGACATCCCTCACTCGACCCAACACTCTACCACATTATCTACTTGTTGTCAACCCAAAAAGGTGATAGAATAAAGTTATGGACAAAAAAGCCTTAAGGTTAAGCCTTTTATCGCTCGGCCTCACTGACCATGAGAGCCAGGTTTATGTTGAGCTGGTCTTTCTTGGGACGTCGACCAGTGGACCACTCATCAAAAAAACCGGTCTCCACCGAAACGTCGTGTATACCTCTCTCGAGCATCTAATCGAGAAAAAGTACGTCCTCGAGAGCCAAATCAAAGGAAAAAAGCAGTTTAGCGTTGCTGATCCTAGCGTGGTTGTTCAAGAATTTGAAGAAAAACAAAGGATTGCAACAGAAATTGCCCGCGCGGTTTCAAGTCTTTCGGTTCACCCCATCCAAGAAATTACGGTCTACGAGGGAAATGAAGCCTACTTGAATCTCCTCACCGAGCAGATCCGAAAAATCCCCAGAGGCGGAGCGTCCTACATTCTTGGAACCGGCGGTGAGGAGTTCATGGAGCTCACCATGCGAAAAATCTGGGATCGTTACCACAAGGCGATCCGCACACAGGGGATTCACATCAAAATGATCTCATACGAGTCACATCGCGAGATGCTCCAAAGGGATCTCGCCGACCAACTGGACCTCTATGACATCCGCTACCTACCAGACGACATCGAGAATCCGTCTGGCGTGCGTATATATCCGGAGGCAGGAGTGATCGTAAACATGATCTTCTCCACTCCCACTCAACCCGTGACTGCCATTCGCATCAAAAACGCCGACCTCGTTCAGGGACAGCTAAACCTTTTTGAAAATCTTTGGAAGATCGGCAAACCTTAAACAGCAAGTGTGCTATACTGTTTTCGTTCCTTATGGGAAGAGGAGTCCGGCGGCTCGGGACACCGTGTCCAAAGTCCGGTGTCAAATAAGAAGGGTGTGGCTTGGGGCAAAACCCAGGTCGGACGAAAGCGGATTTACTCCCGTTTTCAACCCTCGCTGTAAACCTGTTTTACAGCATCGTCCTAAGTGCGTCGGCGAAAGTCGTGAAGCGTCGGCCAGGACCTAGTCCTTCCGACAAACTACGAGGTACGCCTCATGTTTGTCGAAAAGGGTCGCCCCTGCGGCCCGGTTGGTCAACGCACGGTGCCAATGGACCTCCTCCCATCAACCTTTGTCCCTGGGGCATCCTTGTGATGCCCCTCTTCTTATTTCTGCGTCAGTTTCACCGTCGTGAGGTCGACGGCCAAGTCGGCATCGATACCGCCTGATTTCATGCTGATATCTATTCACTGCTCCCAACATTCTCCCAAAGCATCTCAAAGATTGAATTGAAAATATCTACCATTGCCGGCACAGCAACAATTACAGCAAGAGAAGATAGCTCTGGACTCACGATAAGAACCTTATCATCAAAGATGTCTAAAGTGCTCCTGAAGTCATAACGCTTTGGTAGGAAGCGAACCTGACGAAGAAGCTCTTTATCGGTCGGACTTTCTTCCTTAGATTCGGCCGTGAGGAGTAGCCTTGTTTGAATATTTGCTTTAGCTCGTTTCTCACGGAATTTCACAAAATAGTCAGGGTCGATGCCTTCCCACGATGGAGTGCTCCCGATAATACGGTACCCCCTGTTCTTCTGGTCAATCAAGACCTCATTATAGAAACTTTCGAGTTCCTTTTTACTTTCAATAAAGCGAAGGCCCAGTTTTTGGACCTGGGATCGATCCATGGATTCTAAAAAAGGGATTGCCTCGTTGAAGCTTTTCAGTTTTTGTTCTACCAATGAGGCGACTTTATGTGGTTTCTGAGCATGAAAAACACGCTTGCCGCGCCGAAAATATACAGAAGAGAACCCCTTTTCGGTGAGATTCCTTAGGATCGCATACACCGTAGTGCGTTTCATGCCGATGTCCTGCGCAAGCACACTCGCAGAAGCTCCGCCTTGTTTGAGTAAGGCGACGTAAATATCAGCTTCTTGCACTGATAATCCAAGTGAAACGAGAGAGTCTTTTGCACTCATATGTCGTCAAAAAGATTCGACAATATTTTATCATATTCATATTCTATTTTAGATTAGCCAATTTGTCAATCCTAAATGACTAGAATCATTGACTATTTCACAATTTTAGACTAATATTCCTTGCTATGAATAAACAAGAAAAACAACCAGCCCTCCCAACTGACCTGAATTATCACTACTACACGAAGGGAAAATACGATCGGGGCATCGTATCTGCAATACCTTTTCATAAAGAAATGCACGAATCGCTCATAAGGACCCTTCGTCGTCGTTTCCGTCCAAATCAGTCAATTCATGTCCTGGAGCTTGGAGTTGGCACAGGCCTCACAGCGTCTCTCATTCGCTCAGCATTTCCAAACGCCGAATTCGAGGTTGTGGACTTTTCGTCGACCATGCTCGCACACGCCAAAAAGCGCTTAGGAGCACACCGGATCAAGTATCGTCTTGGTGACTTTTCTAAGATCCGCCTCCATGGATCTTGCGACGTAGTGGTTTCTGTCATAGGCATCCATCATCTATCTCATCTTGGTAAGCGTCGCTTGTTTAGAAAAATCGCCCACCTTCTGAAGCCCGGCGGGATATTCCTTTTTGGTGATCTCATGACACGCGACAACAAAATTGATGCCGCTGAAAAGAGTGCCTACCACTACCACCATCTAGTCGAGCACGCGACTACTCGTGCAATGCTTCGTGATTGGGCACATCACCATATGTACCTAAACAACTTGGCAACGATAGAGGATCAAGAGAAGTGGATACGAAACGCTGGATGCACCGTGAAACGTCTGTTTTCCAAATGGAACACCGTTCTCCTCTTAGCCACAAAAAAATAACTCTATGGAAAAAGTCCTGCCGATCACTACCGGATCGAATACATTTACCGAGCTCTTAACCGGGGGGCGCGTGAGGGTAGTAAAATTGAACAATGCAGCAACAACTCCTCCCTTTGTGCAGACGGTCGATGCCTTGCACGCGTTCTTCGATTCGTATGGAGCACTCCACCGTGGAGCTGGGCCTCATGCAAATGCAACTGTAGAAACAACCGAAAAGGCTCTCTCAACCATTCGTCAGTTCCTGGGTGTATCTTCTGAACAAACATTGCTCTTTTCCTCAAACACAAGTACGGCGATCAACCTCATTGCACGACTCATGACTCTCAATGAAAAAGACGTCATTTTAACCTCATGCATCGAACATACTTCGAACAACCTCCCGTGGCGGTACAACACAAAAGCAAAAATAGTTGAGGTGGCCGCATTTAGCGATGGATCGATCGACATGAATGACCTACTAAAAAAAGCTAAGCTCCATGAAAAAAACTTGAAGTGGATCGTGATCACCGGTGCCTCAAATCTGACGGGCTACGTCCCGGACATTAAACGCTTGTCTGAAATCGCTCATACGTCTGGAGCACGACTCTTCGTGGATGCGGCACAGCTCGCACCACATAGGCCGATCAACATGACAGAGCAGGGAATTGACGCGTTAGCCTTCTCGGCACACAAAATCTATTCGCCGTTTGGATTAGGCGTGCTTGTCTTGCCAAAGGATCTCCTTGATCGTTCGCCCGTTGATCCCGGAGGCGGGTCGATTGATATGATCTCTGAAAAAGACATCGTCTGGGCCCCGAGTACAGAACGCCACCAAACGGGAACATGGAACGTAACAGGGATCGTTGCTCTCGCTGAAAGTTGTCGTGGAATGATGTCGATGGGTTGGAAAACGATTCTAGGCCACGAGAAAGAACTCGTTGAATACACAGCAAAACGGTTGGCGGCGATTCCGGATCTGACTCTGCATGTGCCACTTGAAAAGTTTCTTTCGGGAGATCGTATCGGGACATTTCCCTTTACCCTCAAGGGATATCATCATGCTCTGCTCGCCGCAATCCTCGATCACGAATACGGGATTGAAACGCGTGCAGGCACGATCTGCAATCACCGTCTTGTTCGCCGTTGGTTTGCGATAGGTGATGAAGACCAGAAAAAAATCGAGGAACGAATCAAGGGTGGAGACCGTCTAGCCTCCTACGGAGCGGTTCGTGCAAGTATCGGCATCTTCAATACGAAGGAGGATATCGATCGCTTAATCGATGCACTAAAATCTATTCAAAAAAATGGAGCACGCCTACGATACAAACCAACGCCTCATGAAGAAACATGGAGCCCTGAATTGTAGAAGGCATGAAAAAACGGATCCGGAAGGGTCTGTTTTATTTCTGCGTCAGTTTCACCGTCGTGAGGTCGACGGCCAAGTCGGCATCGATACCGCCTGATTTCATCTGAACGTCGAATTCAAACAACAACTCGTGTACTGCCTTGAGGTGCTCGAGCGAAAAGCCACGCGCCTGAGCGAGCGCCTTTTGGGCGACGAACGGATGGATGTCGAGTGTGTTGGCGAATTCTTCTTTTGTCGCCCGGGGATTCTCATCGAGCATGGCGCGTGCGCCCAAAAGGATTCGCACTTGCCGCCCCAGCATCGTCATCAAGTAGTGGTCGTTGGCGCCACTCCAGCGTTCTTCTTGTAACAGTCGAATCGCCTCGGTGGGTCGACGTTGCGAGACCGCATCGATGAGTGAAAAAATCTTTCCCTCAAAGCTCACACTCACCAACTCGTCCACGGTCGCGACCGTGATCGGTTGGTCTCCCGCATACGCGACGAGCTTCCCGATCTCATTGTCCATTTGCCATAAGTCCGCGCCCACGCGCAGGACGAGCGCTCGCAGCGCCGAGGGTTCGATTCTTCCGCCGCGCTCCTTCATCCGCGCCTGCACCCAGGCATTGAGCGCAGTCCCTTGCAGGAGCGGGAAGTCATAGCGGGGCGTCTGCCCCTGGTGTGCAAGCTCTTGGAAGAGCGGCTTTTTCTCCAGCATCTTTGCGTCGATCGACTCATGAAAAATCACAATCGTCGAGTCAGGCGTTCTTTTGAATCCGTCGGCCCACACCGCCATCTCGCCCTTCTTGGTTGCCTCCAGCAAACCCTCAATCACCACCAAACGCTTCTGACCCAAAAAAGGAGAGGCGTGCACGGCGCCCAGCACTTCGCCGATGTCCACTTTTTTATCGCCTTGAAACTGCGCCACGTTGAGACCGGTGGGATCGAACTTTTCGCGAAAAGCCTCGACGAGCTGCCGCACCTTCTCCCTCGCTTGGAAGCCGTCTTCGCCGTAAACAAAGATGAGCATAGTGGAGGCATGTTACCCCAGTGTCAAAATAACCTCCACGTCCATTGCCAAGAATCGAGCATTATGATTGGATGTGGCTGGAATGGAGGTGTTAGTTCATGACTGACAGAATCGCTGTCTTGATAGAAAAGTGGGGAGAGGTCATCAGCAAGCTCTACACGCTTGCGCGGCTCAACCGGGAGCTGGCTGGTGTGACGTCCTACCCGCACTTGAACGCCGGTATCAGAGCGCTGATGCCGATCATGAACGCGCTCATTGCGGCACTGGACGCAAGCGAGCTGGAGATGCGCAAGGAGCTCGAAGCGAACCGAGTCGCTGTCGAGGCTCTGGACGCCAGAGCTGACAACCCCGCGCCACGCATGCCTGACGGGGAGCATCGGCGCTTCCCCGTTCTGGAAATCCTTGAGCGCCTGCGCAACTCTCCAGTGGTCGACCTGGACAAGCTCGAGATCGATCCAGAGGTGGTGCGGCTGGTTCCCAAGGAGGTTGCGGTCAAGCATCAGCTGATCGCGTTCTCTCTCGCGGGCACTGGGAACGACCGCGTCCTGTGGGTCGCAATGGTCGACCTCACGAACATCTTCGCGTTCGACGACGTGAAGTTCTTGACCGGCTATCTCGTCGAGGCCCGGGCAGCCGACGAAGCCATGATCACGCGAGCCATCGCCAAGTACTACACGGACGCACCGCCGCCCGACGCGGCGTAACGCAGAACCGCCTGCCGAGCATCGCTCGCACAGGCGGTTTTTTCTATTTCATCTCCCCCCAGTTTTTTCCCACTTCGATGTCCACAACCAGCGACACCTCAAAGCTCGCCACGCTCTCCATCATTTCTTTGACTCCCGCCACGACCGGTTCCATCGCCGCCTTGTCGACTTCCAGCACCAGCTCGTCATGCACCTGCAAAAGCATCTTTGCCGGCCACTGGCTTTGCGTAAGCCAACCGTCCACGCGCAGCATCGCCATTTTCATGATATCCGCGGCCGTCCCTTGCACCGGCATGTTGATCGCCATGCGCTCCGCACTCGCAACCAGCATCGGCACGCCCGACTGAATCTCGGGGAGATACCGTCGTCGACCAAACATCGTTTCAACATAGCCGTCCGTGTGCGCCTTCAATTTTGTTTGGTCGAGATAGTCACGGATCGCGTGGTGGATCTCAAAGTAACGCTCGATAAAATGTTTTGCTTCTTCCATTGAAAGTCCAGTCGATCGCGAGAGCGACCGTGGCCCCATGCCGTAGAGAATCCCGAAGTTTATCGCTTTGGCCGCGCGACGTTGTTCCTTTGTAACCTTCTCCTCACTCACATCCCATACCTCAGCCGCTGTGCGGGTATGAATGTCCGCCCCTTCCTGAAACGCCTGGATGAACGGTCTGTCTTTTGCGATCACCGCGGCGAGCCGCAATTCGATCTGACTGTAGTCGGCCGCAACGAGAATTTTTCCGCGTGGCGCGACAAACGCCTTGCGAATCTCACGACCAAGATCTGTCTTGATCGGAATGTTCTGCAAGTTCGGATCCGACGAAGATAAACGCCCCGTGGCCGCAACGGTTTGATTGAAACTGGTATGCACACGACCGTCCTTGGCAACGAGTTTGGGAAGGGCCTCCACATAGGTCGACTGCAACTTCGTCAGCTCGCGATACTCGGAGAGCAGGGGAATGATCTCATGAGCGTCCCACAGTTTCTCGAGTTCTGGCGCGGCGGTAGAGAATCCTGTTTTTGTTTTCTTGATGCCTTTGGTTGAGAGTCCCATGGTCACAAACAAGACGTCCGCAAGTTGGGAAGGGGAGTTGAGATTAAACTCGACGCCGGCGAGCTTAGTGATCTTCTTGGTAAGTTCGTCGATACGCTTTTTGAGACTCGCGGAAAAAACTTCGAGGCTCTTGGTATCAAGCTCAATCCCTTCGACCTCCATGTGATAGAGGACGGGAATAAGTGGCATTTCAATCTCCCCGAAGACCTTCGTGGATCCCGCCTTCTCGAGTTCTTTCTCCATTCTTTGTGCAAGCTCCGGAAGAGCCGCGACAACTTGTCCAAACCGCTCGTAATCTTTTTCTTTCGCAAACGTCGCTGGCACTTCCACCGACCGACCGAGGAACCCATGCATGGCGCCAGGTAAATCATGTGCTCGAGAACCTGAGGCAAGGAGATACGACGCAATCATGGTGTCGAACGCCGGGCGATCGACAACGCTCCCAAGCTGGTGCATGAGATGTTTGAGATCGTGAGTGATGACTCGATCAGCCTTCGCTAGGATGCCTGCGACAGACGCGAGCGCCTCGCGTGACGGGTTGGGGAGAACGACGGTGTTCTTTCCGTCGTAAATTCCCACCGCGGCGGTAGTCGCCCCGAAAAGATCTGCGGGTTGCTCCGCAATGAGAACGGCGATGGTAGCCCCAGGCTTCAGCCTGGGCTGGATCTGCTCGATCGTTCGGACAATTTGAACTCGAGTGACAACCTTCTCGGACCCAGGCTGAAGCCTGGGGCTACCACCTTGGACACCACCACGGCCACCATCATCACTCATCGGCTCGCCATGTTTTTTCAACAGCGTACGAAACTCGAGATCCTTATAGAGGGGAAGAAGTTTCTCGTAATCGGGCGCGCCGCGCTTGGCCTCTTCAAACGTGAACGGAAACTTCATGTCGCGCACGATCGTCACGAGCTTGAGCGCGATCTCGACGGTCTTTTCTTGGCCCCGAAGTTTTTTGGCGTACTTCTCCTCAATCTGCTCGAGGTGTTTGTAGATCCCGTCGATCGAGTGATACTTCTGCAACAAGGTCGTCGCGGTTTTTTCACCGATACCAGCCACTCCGGGAATGTTATCGCTTGGATCTCCACGCAGGGCTTTGTAATCGATGAGTTGATCTACTGTAAGCCCATAACGCTCCTTCACCGCCTCGACGTCGTAGAGTTTTGTCTCGCTAATCCCTTTTTGAAAAAATAGTACCTGCACGTTTTCGTCGACCAACTGGAGACTGTCGAGGTCGCCCGTGACGATCAGTGCTCGCAATCCCTGATCCGCCGCCCGTTTCGAGAGCGTGCCGATAATGTCGTCGGCCTCGTATCCAGGCGCTTCAATCGAAGGAATCCCAAATGCGGCGAGAATTTTTTGGATGATCGGAATCTGGTCGTAGAGCTCCTGTTCCTTCTTCTCGCGCTGCGCTTTGTAGGCGGCGAAAATCTCATCCCGAAATGTGCCGCCCTCCACGTCCCACGCCACGGCCATGTACTCGGGCTTCTGCGTCTCGATCATCTTCTCGAGAATCATCGCGAACCCATAGGCGGCGTTCACAACCAAACCGTCTTTTGTGGTCAGCGGGGGAATGGCGTGCCAGGCGCGGTGCAAGAGCGCGTTGCCGTCGAGGATGAGAAAGGTGGGTCGAGTTTGTGTAGGCATAGTGGAGAGTCTGTTGCGCCCAGTGTACCCCAACGACCGGATTGACAGAAACATCTCTGTTCGATACGCTCGATCCCTGCTTCGTGCAGATTCCGTCCGTGAAACCCCCAACCCCTCGCGCCGCCTGACGGCAGGCCGAGACTCGAAGGGAAACCATGAACTACCTCAAGTGGTACGCAATCACCATCTCTACCTTGGCCTGCGGCTGCTTCTTCGCACTTCTGCCGTTTGGCCTCGTTTGGCTCTACCATCTGAACATCCACGGTGTCGAGTGGTGGTTGGGGATGATCACCGGAGCCATCTTCACGATCATCCCGACGATGATGAGCCCATTCTTCATCGCCTACGCCCTGGAGACCAGCACTCCCAATCACCACGACATGGGGGAGTCAGTCGGGATCCTCTTCCACGTCACCCTCCATTCCCTCCTGGGGAACATCGCTGCCGTGTGCTACCTCGCAGGGCTCGGCCTAACCGGCTAACCCTTCAGAACGCATGCCACCATTCGACGAACTCGAGGCGATATTTATTTTGTCGCGGGGATTTTTCTTTTCAGACCCCTCCAGACGTTCACCCTCCTGAATTCAGGAGGGGGAGATTGCATGACCACAAATCAAAATCCCGTGCTCATGTCACCGCTCGGGGAGTCGGTGCGTGAGTCACGGGGGTCGTTGAGCTGCGCTCACGCGTGGTGGAGCGAAGCTCGAGAGGCCGGCCTAGGCCACGTTGGCGCCGTAGGCCTGGCCGACCGGGGGCCGGACCAGGTGCGCCTTCTTGTTGTCGAGCTTGACGATGCCGCCGTCGAGCAGCTCGTTGAGCTTGTCGGCGTCGAGCAGCGTCGAGACCAGGCTGTCGCCGTCGGTCTTGGCGATCTTGCCGTCGCACAGGATGGCGAAGGTGCCGTCGGTCGACTTCTGGACGCTCGCGAACCGGAGGTTCTTGAAGGTCCACTGGCCGTCGAAGTCGCGCACGAGGAGGAGCGTGTTCCACTTGCCGTGGAGCTCCTGGCCCGGGGCGATGTCGGCGATCGCCGCGGTGGCGAACTCGGTGACGTTGTTGGCGCGCATGTAGGCCTCGATGGCCTCGCCGATCTTCTGCGCGGTGTAGGAGTCCATGCCGCGGGTCGACTCGATGCGGACGATCAGGGCGCAGTCGCCGGCCTCGACCTGGTCGGCGCCCAGCTTGATGGCGTCGATCACGTCGAGCAGACCGTCGTTCTGCGGGCCGGTCTCGTTGGAGAACTGGACCTGGTCGTAGCCCTTCTTGTTGAAGGCCACACGGGTGACGTCGTTGGGCTTGATCGTGGTCAGGCCCTTGAAGTCGTCGGAGCTGGCGTCGGGGAAGCCGGAGATGGCGAGCAGGAGGGTCTTGAGGGAACGCATTGGATTCTTGCCTCTTTCTTTGGAACACCGGTTGAGACGTGCCGGTCACGGTATTGGCCTTCTGGGCACAACGGTCGAAAGAGTACATGAGCCAGGAAAGAGCGTCAAGGGACCTGGGGATAGCTTAATTTATTGACTTTTCGGTATTTGGCTGGTTGAATCGATCAGGTCTGGATACATCATCCTGACCCATCCTTCGGAGAAGTCTTGCCCGATCCCCAGCTGTTCATCCCCGACCACGCCCTGCAATTTCGACGTCTCCCCGAGCAATTCCTGATCATCCAGGCCATGCGCCGCACCTACGACGACTTCAAGTCGCGCGGGTATTCCTCGGTCGAGGCCCTCTACTTCGCCTACGTCCTCCAGAGTCCAAACCAGCATGCCGTCGCCACGGCGGTCGGAGGGGACGAGTTCTACCGCCGGATGACCGAGTACCTCCGGCAGGCACAGAACATGGTCGAGCACGTGATCGACCGCTACCTGCGTCCGTTCGCGGGACGACTCGATCCGCACAACTCGGTCGCAAACTGCCTCAACCCGATCGCCATGCTCATGATGGCGACGGACGACCTGCCCCCTGGCGCCAGCGACCTGCAGAGGCGACGTCGCGTTGAGGCCCTGCGTCAACTCGCCATCGCCCTCCAGCTCTTCGCCATCGAAACGGCCGACGACGAGGCGTGGGTGGCTGACGATCTCGCAACCATCGACCGACTTTCCTGGGAACGCCTCTTCCTCACCGACGAATCCGAGTACATCTGGGTGCTGGTCGAACAACGAACGGATGGCGAGAACGCCGGCACGGCCGAGAAGGTCAACATCTACACGCGGGCCAAGGACAAGGCGGCTCGATTGCGGAAACTCCGCCGCGCTGGCCGGCCTTACAAGGAAGAGCTCCTCTCCTGCCGCGTGGTGGAAGTCGATGGAAAACGGTTCTACGTCTATGCCGTGAACCGCCGCAAGCGCCTGCTGTCGACTCTCCTCAAGCTTGAACGTGGCCGCTTGGGCACGGATCGCCGCGGCTGGAAGTACGTGGTCGTTGCCACGCAGTCCGAGCCGGGTGGAATCCTCAAGCTCACCACGACGCAGGACGCGGAGGACTTCAACCTGGTCACGCTCACGCGGCTCTGGAATGCGCCGCTGTTCCAGGAGCCAGACTCCTCGCCTCCCAACCCGGACAGCGACTCACGCTACCAAGACACCAAGACGATCGGACGCTTCCATCGCCCGGACAACGGCCGGATCATCGCGGGCAACGCCGAACAACTCGTCACGACGATCACGCGATACGTCGACACGCTCTTCGCTCGCAACGGCGTCAACCACTACCTCTACCGTGCACGTCAGATTGTGAGATATCTGGCACCGCTCTGGTTCCCGCATCGACGTGACCTCTTCGAGGGCATCCGTGACCTGAGCCTCCCGGGCTACGGCGTTGCCTGGGAAAAGGACTACTTCAGCAATCAGCTCGAAACCTGGTGGCAGAGCCAGCTCTGATCCCTTTGCCCTCCACGGCACGCAGCCGTGGTTTTTCTTTCGCATGACCAATGTCACTTGACTGAAAGAATGTAATACATTACGATTTAAGTATTACTTTCTTAAAAGAAGTAAGTTTATGCTCAATACAACAGCCATGACACAGAAAGGGCAGGTGACGATTCCCCGACATATTCGAAACATCCTGAACGTCCAGAGGGATTCAACTTTTCTTGTCACATTGGATGAGGTGAAAGGGAGGGTCATCCTTGAACCAATCAAAGATCTCCTATCACTCGCTGGCAGTCTTAAATCGAATGTTGTGCTCACGGACGAGGAATTGGAAAAGGCGCGCACAGCCATGTGGGCGAGTCGTTGGAAGTAGCTATGGAAAAAACGTCTCTCCTTGATACAAATGTTCTCGTTCGATTTCTCGTTGGTGACAATGAACAACAAAAGGCCAAGGCTATCGAGTGGTTCAGGGAAGCAACGATAGGAAAACGAACTATCATCGTAAAGCCGATGGTCGTGGCAGAAACGGTTTTCGTATTGGAATCCTTCTATAAACACACCCGTGAAGATATTATGTCTTCCTTGCTTCCCTTTATTGCGATGCCGGCTCTTACCGTGGAGGAACAAGATACACTCTTGTACCTCTGGACTGATTTTTTGAACGGCCTCCACTTTGTTGATGCGTACCTGCTTACATCCGCTCGCCTGGCCGGTACCGATCTGCTCACATTCGACCGCGATCTCCTGAAACGGACAGGTTTCTGACCTTGCCGGAACTGTTCATAAACGGCGTATATTGATCAAAAAAGAAAAAGACGCTACACTCGGCCTCGTCCATCGATTATGGTGCCTATGGTGTAACGGTTAGCACACGAGTTTGTGGAACTCGTAGCGAGGGTTCAACTCCCTCTAGGCACCCCACGAAAAAACTCCCGATCACTTCGGGAGTTTTTTCGTAGACACATCGCAACCTTTGTCGACATATCTAAATGACAAGGTAGAGACATTCTCTGGGCTTGGCAAGAGAAGCTGTGGACGACTGTGGTGTCCCTGGAGGGAATCGAACCCCCATCAAGACCTTAGAAGAGTCCTGCTCTGTCCATTGAGCTACAGGGACATGACGTGATGATAACGAATCTGAAAAGAAAATGCGACCGGGGCGTGGCGGTCGCGAGGGAATCAGTGGGCGCGGAGCTTGATGCCCCAGAGCTCGCGGGCGCGGTTGGGACGCTGGTCGCGGGCGAGGAGGATCTGCTTGTCCCCGAGCATCGCGTCCAGGGCCTGACGCTCCGGGGAGAACTCCTGCGAGTTGACCGGGACGAGAACCGCGGACTGGGCCATGTGATGTCCAAGTTCAGTCCTGGCCTCCTCCTGGGAAACCTCCCCGCGGTAGTGGGGTTCGGTCGCGAGCTCCCGCTGGAACATCTCGATGAAGGCGTTCGGGAGGTGCGGCTTGGAGCCGGGAGGGGTGGGGAGGTAGACGAAGACGCTGGTGGGCCGAAGGGAATCGGCCACGGCGGGAGCAGCAGCAGGCACGGAAGGTCTCCTGTGGTGGGAAGTGTCAGTCTACTGTCGACTGAACGAACAAAAACTACAGAATTCCACGCTTCCCGTCAATAACAAAGCCTCGTCATTGCGAGCGACCAACGGGAGCGAAGCAATCTTTGAACTCTTGGATTGCTTCGTCGCTTCGCTCCTCGCAATGACGAGGCTGTGTTACTTCCGCCGACTTCTTCCGTGGAACT
This sequence comes from Patescibacteria group bacterium, assembly GCA_038065075.1. Taxonomy (GTDB): domain Bacteria; phylum Patescibacteriota; class Patescibacteriia; order UBA9934; family GWF2-40-263; genus UBA12478. Next base: position 17,076 of record JBBTRQ010000008.1, on the reverse strand, counting down.
TCTTGTGCACCTCTTTCATCTGTTTATTCGTGATGTGCGTGTAGATTTGTGTGGTCGTGATCGAGGCATGGCCTAGCAATGACTGGACACTGCGGATGTCCGCGCCGCCCAGGAGTAAGTCTGTCGCAAATGTATGTCGCAGGGTGTGAGGCGTGATGTGCTTGGTGATACCCGCGGCCATGGCGTACCGCTCAACAAGCCGTTGGATCGATCGAGGTGTGAGACCTTCGGACTGCCCACGACCGCTCTTGGCGCGATCATGTCCCACAAACAGATACGGCGAAGCGTCACGGCGCTTCCCCAAGTAATCTTTGAGCGCGTCCTTTGCGGTCGACGAGAGAAACACGACGCGCAGTTTGCTTCCCTTGCCACGAACCGTAAATTCATCACGCGATAAATTAATCGACTCAATCTTCAGCTTGGAAATCTCGCTCACGCGCATGCCGGTCGAGAACAGCAATTCAAGAATTGCTTTATCGCGCAAAGCCACAAGCCCATCGCTGACCTTCATCGGCTGAACGAGCAGACGACCAAGTTCATCTGCTTCCAAAAACTCCACCTGCCGCATTTCTTGTTTGGCGAGTTCGATCTTTTCAGGGGCGAGCGACAAGACATCCTTGCGGGCGAGGTACTTCAAGAAACTTCGAAGCGCAATGAGGTGATAATTCTGCGTCGACTTCTTGAGCGTAGCTGCCTCACGACCTTCGACACCGCGGTTGAGCCACAGGCGAAACTTGTGCACGAGGTCATCGGTAATTTTTTCCGGCGCTGGGTGCTTCGCCCAGTCGGAAAACCGGCGAAGATAAAAATCGTAGTTCCGGATCGTACGCTCAGAGCGTCCGCGCTCAACTTCAAGATACTCGAGAAAGTCGGTCATCAGCTTGTCGATCTTCGAGGTCATATTCCACAAGTATAACATCGCTCTGTCTCAATCTCTATGATAGGATGGGGACGTTATGAGATCTCTCATGCACCATCTGTTTATCCCTCTTGTGCTGATCGCTTTTGTGGCAGGCTCATTGAGCGTGGGAAGTGGATCAACGACGTGCCTTGCGTCTGCGCCTGACGAGCACTTCATCGGAGACGCGTGTGCAAGCGAGGTCATTTCCATGGCAACCGTTTGGTCGTGGAGTGAATCGGCAACGGCTCTGCCTGCGCAAAAACTCCTCCTGTTTGTCGCCGTGCTCGCCGTGCTCGTGACCGTAACCTTCCCCAAAATTGCCCCCTCCGTTCACGGCCTTACATGGTTCAACCGTCGCGTGAACCTTACCCGCACAGGCCCCTCACCCAACAATCTTTTTCTTCCCTATCTTTTCGCCACACACGGTTGGTAGCGTCCATAGAATCCTGTTGCTCCTTTACTCAATTCTTTTGTTGAACCCCTATGGACTCACCACAAACAAAAAGTTTTTTCGATTCGCTTCCTTCTAAACAGGCCTTCTGGCTCGGGTTCATCACCGCGATCTTGGCACTGGGAACACTCGGATTCGTTGTCTTGGGAAGCTGTGTCTTGGGCGGAGATTGTTCCGTCGAAGGACTCGCCGCCGCAGACACCGAGGATTCAGGAAGCGGTGGACAAGTGGCCGCCGCAGCTGCCGCCGTTCCAGCCCCAACCGCAACGGGCGTTCCTGCCGTGACAGAAGCAGACCACATCCGTGGAGACGCGGACGCGCCCATCACCATCATCGAATACTCGGACTTCCAATGTCCCTACTGCAGCCGATTCCACCCAACGATGTTACAGGTCATGGACGAGTATACCGATTCCGTTCGCTGGGTCTTCCGCCACTTCCCACTCTCCTTTCATGCTGAGGCCGTCCCTGCCGCCAACGCCGCTGAGTGCGCCTCTGAGCAAGGAAAGTTCTGGGAGTATGCAGATGCCCTCTTCACGAATCAGTCGAGCTTAGGGAGCGAGTTCTATGCGACCCTCGCCTCTGACCTTGGGCTCAACACAACCCAGTGGCAGGACTGCTTCGACACAGAAAAGTATAACGACGTGATCGAGGCTCAAGCCCAAGCCGGTGGAGCCGCCGGTGTCTCCGGTACTCCTGGATCATTCGTGATCGACACAGACGGCAACGCGATCCCCATCAAGGGAGCTCTCCCATTCTCCTCCGTCGCCGCCGCAATCGACTCGGTGCTCTAAACAGAAATCTGAAAACAGACCTCACACGGGGTCTGTTTTATTTCGGCCCCTCTCCTTTTTTCCGATCCCCCCCTTTTCAAGGCCGTTCGAGGCTCTGAGGAGCCCTCAGGCTCTCGAAGAGAGGGATTAGGGGTGGTTATGAGTTTGTCGTCGGTAGACGTTTCAAGCCTGTGTCATCTCTACGACAGACCCCGCGGTCGGCGAGAAACTTCCCTCCCGGAAGCTCGCTGACGGTGGGGTTGTTTCTTTTTCGGTCGGTTCATTTTTGGCCTTGCTTCAAAAACAATAATGTCCGATCGGACATTATTGTTTTTTGTTGACGCGACAACTGACCGTTCACTCAACTGCCTTGTAGTCGACCAAGAAATTTGTGCTTCTAAAGATGCTTAACAAAGGCTTTAGCAAAAGCTCGGAATTCTCGTGGAGCCTTCTGCAAGTAATCGTGAACGAGTTTTGGCTCGATCTCATCGTACACATGAACCAAGAGGTTGCGAAACCTAGCCATGCCGGCGTTGCGTTTTGAGAGCGCTGCTGGAACCAGCTTTGTTTTGCCAAGTGCCGAAATGATTTCATCGTAAGACTCCGACGAGACGTTCTTCTTTTCCGTGAGAAGGTGATCTCCCACATCCGTGATGATCTCAATGCCGAGAATAAAGAAGCGCTCGGTAGCCGCCTGAAGTACCTTGTTACTCAAAAACTCCTCGCGTTTGTAGGTTTTGACCCCTTCTAACTGACGAATGACCTCGTCGAGTTTTTTGAGCTTCCTTACAATGGTGAGCGGACGAAAGGCGGTCATACGCGAGAGAATTCATTTTTGAGGGCACGGCTTCGACGCTCTAAATACGGTCGAAAATCCTCGAAGTCACGTAGGTTACGGAAGGGTAAGCGACAGGTATCCTGTCCTGGTTTCACAAAAAGCGGCCGGCCATGCACGGTCGCCGCGTAGCGCAAAATGATTGGTGCACGATCAAGTTCGATGAGGTCGATATCATTACGACCAAGAATGCGCGTGATGGTTTGGAAGGCGGTAAGAACAACCTCACGTTGAGCGGCTGAAGAACATTTTCGGTCAATGAGAATGGCTACATCGACATCCGATAGTCGCCCCGCACTCTGCTTTGCTTGGGAACCGAAAAGATAAGCCGCCTGGATGCCGCGGATGCGCTTGAGCGCTCGAGTAAGTTCATTAATTTTTGGCTCTGATACCTGCATACAACCAAATCTTAACATGGAACGAACTCTCATAAAAAGAGAGACTGTTCCCCAAACAAAAACACCCTCGAGTCGATCAAGGGTGTTTTTCTAGACAAGGTGGAGGTGGCGCTTGAGCATTTCGACATCAGCCTCGATTCGTCGTATATGCTCGGAAGTGAAGAAACGCTCCTGATCAAGCCGTTTGAGAATCTCGGACTGATTATCAAACATCTGGATGACCCGATGTTCCAAAATCTGAAGATCATCCTTTGTCGCCAAAGATTTCATCTGCTCTTTCATCTCAACAAGCTTTTCGATAATTTTATCCTGCATATCCATACATCTCCAACATACCAGAATCAAGGAGGAAAAGGAACCTACTCTGTCGCCTTGTAATCAACCAATGAGTTGATCCCGAGCGACACGACTGCGGCGACAAAGAAGGAGGCACCGATGGAGAACACGCTCGTGACGACGACGAGGAATAGGAGCATCACGACACGTCCCAGGCCCAACGCAATCTCGCGCAACACCGTGTACTCGTCGATGTAATGACCCGAGTCGGCGGCCTGTTCGTACATGAGCGTATCCATCGGCGTGCGCAACATGATGGCGCCCACGTTGTGAAAGGTCGACGCCGCAAACACACCCACGACCGTCTCGACCAGTCCCTTCCACACCCAACCGAGTGCATAGATGCCCGTTCCGTACTTGATGAGCTTTGAAGGTGAGAAGCGATCCGTTTCTCGACCGACGAAAAGCTCAAGCGCAAGCCCAATCACCACAATGATCGCGGCGAACGCGCCGATCTCCAAATACTGACCTTCAAAAATCGCGTAGAGAAAAATCGGCCAAACCACGACACCGACAATATTCTCGGCGCCAAATGCCATCATCGAGAGACTCATGGGGCGAAAGCGCCGCGAGAACAGTCGACGAAAACTCTCCCAGAACCCGAATTCGTACTTCACCTCGAACGTCGGCAAGAATAGGAGCGGCACGATCGACGCGCCGGCGAGCACGAGGCCGAGAAAAAAATTCATGTGATACCCGTACGAGACAATCACCCAGGCGGCCACAATCGGCGCCACAACCGTGATCAACTGTTGGACGGCGTATAGTCGGGCGAGGTAAGCGCCGCGAGCGTTCTTGGGCGCGAACTGCGCATAGTCGATATGAAAGGGCGACCAGTAGAAACAGGAAACGATCGTGAGTCCGACGATCCCGAGCGTCATGAGCGTGAAGGGACCAAGCTGACTTCCCGTATCGAGCAAATAAAACGACCAGTAGAACAACATGATCCCGAGCGTCCCAAACACCATGCTCACGATGAGTCCGGTACGCGAAAAAATCTGCGCCGCCCAAACCTGGAAGGGGAACTTCACCGCAAAGTTGATCGCGTACCACAGCAAGACGGCGGCGATGGAGAGATCGAAAAACTCGTACAAAAAAATCGGTAAGAACACGCCGACGATCGACGAGGCCGCAAACGACAGGAGGCGATTACTCGCGAGCGCTGGTAACGCACCAACATGGGCAAGCGAGTGTCGATGGCCTCGCAATGGAAAGGTCTGATTGGGATGAGAGATAGGCATAACCATTCAAGTATACCTCATAGCTCCACATTTCTTGACGTTTTGGATCCTCGAAGGTAGGGTTAGGTCGTTAATACATAAGGACGTCCTCTGGGTTACGGGCTTGAGCTCCCACGACTCGGACGACGCCATGAAATCAGACCCTATGCTCAGCGTGACCAAGAAGCAGACTCTCATCAAGAAGTTCCGCACCCATGAGTCGGACACCGGTTCCCCACAAGTCCAGATTGCCATCCTCACGGCCGAGATCGAAGACCTCACCAAGCACTTGCGCGACCACAAGAAGGACAACTCTTCCCGCCGCGGTCTCATCAACAAGGTGAACGAGCGTCGCCGTCTCATGAAGTACCTGGAGCGCGAGGACATGGCCGCCCTTGAGAAAATCAAGGACGAACTCAAATTGCGTTAGTTTATAAACCCCGCACCTGTTGCGGGGTCTTCGCTTTTTAACCGGGACTCCCTTTTTTTGGAGACCCACCACATTTTATGAAACACAAGGACCAGCGCGTCGGCGTCTTCATCGACACGCAAAACATGTACTACTCCGCCCGTAACCTCTTTAAGCGCAAAGTGAACTTCAAAAACATCGTCGAGGACGCGGTGGGCGACCGCAAGCTTATCCGCGCCATCTCCTATGTCGTCTCTACGGAAGGAGGAGAAAACGAACCGTTCTTCGAAGCCTTGGAGAAAGCTGGCATTGAAACGCGCCGCAAAGCCCTCATGGAATATCCCAACGGCCACAAAAAAGCGGACTGGGACGTGGGACTAGCCATCGACGTCGTACAGATGCTTGATACCCTCGACGTCGTCGTCATTGTCTCGGGTGATGGTGACTTCCAACCGCTCGTCAACTACGCCAAAAGCCGCGGCCGCATCGTTGAACTGATGGCCTTCGATAAGACCACGAGTGGAAAACTCATCGAGGTCGTCCACGACTACATAGATCTCTCGGCAAACCAACGTCGATACCTAATCGGACCACGACTAGGAAAAATAGAAGGGGGAAGTAAGCCCGCAGAACAGCAAACAGCAGAGCCGGAAGAAGCACAGGACGAAAATCTGGATACCGTTCCCGAGGGCGACAGCTTCTTCATGAAGCTCGATGACTCCGTTTCCGACCAAGAAGAATCACGAACAAGACGACTAGAATTCTAATCACATTATGAACTCAGCAAAACGATTTGAGACACAGTGGGGAGGGCGCACGCTTTCCATCGAAGTGGGCAAGTACGCCCAACAAGCAGGAGGATCCTGCCTGGTGCAATACGGCGACACCGTCGTGTTAGCGACCGCCACCATGAGCGCGGAAGCACGCACAGGGATGGATTTCTTTCCTCTCATGGTCGACTACGAAGAGAAGCTCTACGCGGCCGGCCGTATCAAGGGGAGCCGATTCATCAAAAAAGAAGGTCGCCCAACGGATGAGGCGGTTCTTATTTCCCGTTTCATCGACCGCGCTCTACGACCACTGTTTAACCAGAAGATCCGCAATGAGGTACAGGTCATCGTGACGGCTCTGTCTTTTGACGGCGAGAACGATCCAGACATCCTGGGGCTCATCGCCGCCTCTTGTGCCCTGCACATCAGCGATATCCCATGGGATGGACCCATTGGTTGTGTACGCGTCGGACATGAGAACGCAGAGATGCTCCTCAACCCAAGCTACAAACAGCGCGAGACATCGATTCTTGATTTGAGCTTTGCCGGAACGAGCGAGAAAATCATCATGGTCGAAGCTGGAGGAAAAGAAGCGCCAGAGGATATCGTTCTCAATGCCTTCTGGTTTGGACAAGAGAACATCTCTGCCCCGATCACGCTCATTGAAGAAGTCCGCAAAACGGTTGGTAAACAGAAACGCGACCTTACAACACCAAAAACCGACGAAGAGAAAGCGGCACACGCTCGCCGTGAGGAGGTCGAGGCTCTCGCGCGACCTTTCGTCTTGGAGCAGGTGAAGGCGCTCTTCTTCGCAACACCACAAGCCACGAAGACTGAACGCAACGTCCAAAAAGGGGAGCTCAAGGCACGCACCAAAGAATTCCTCGCCGGCAAAGGCGTTGAGAAAGATGACATCCACTACGGCACGGACATGGTTGTTGATGTGCTTGAGGCGGAAGTATCCCGAGCCATTATCGAAGAAGAAAAACGTGTAGACGGTCGCGGTATCACGCAGGTACGACCACTCTTAAGCGAAGTCGCTGTTCTCCCACGTGTCCATGGCTCTGGCCATTTCATGCGCGGTGAGACACAGGTCGTCACCATCGTCACGCTTGGTGCGCCAGGAGACGAGCAGACGCTCGACGGCATGGAAACGGTTGGCACACGACGCTACTTCCACCACTACAACTTCCCTCCATTCTGCGTCGGCGAAGTGAAGCCTATGCGCGGCCCATCGCGCCGAGACATTGGCCATGGGGGACTCGCTGAGAAAGCGCTCATGCCCATGATGCCTGACAAGGAAACCTTCCCGTACACGATCCGCGCGGTCTCTGAGGTCTTTGGCTCCAATGGTTCAAGCTCGATGGGATCGACCTGTGGCTCGACGTTGGCTCTTATGGACGCGGGCGTGCCGATCAAGGCCGCGGTTGCAGGAATCGCCATGGGTATTGCCACCGACGAGAAGGGACGTTGGAAGGTTATTACCGACCTTCAAGATCTCGAGGACGGAGCTGGCGGTATGGACTTCAAGATTGCCGGTTCCCGCGAGGGAATCACCGCCGTCCAAATGGACACCAAAACCACAGGACTCACTCCCGAAATGGTGAAACAGACCTTCGCCCAGGCACGTGAGGCTCGGATGCAGATTCTCGACGTGATGAAAGCGGCGATCGCAGAACCTCGACCAGATCTCTCACCATACGCACCGCGAATCATCACCCTGCGCATCAATCCCGAACTCATTGGAAACGTCATCGGTCCAGGAGGAAAAACGATCAATGGCATCATTGCCGACACGGGCGTGCAAGCCATCGACATCGATGACGACGGCTTGGTCATGATCACTTCAACCGATGCAGAGGGCGCGAAGAAGGCGCTGGAGATTGTCGAGCAACTCACCCGAGAGCCCAAGGTGGGGGAGATCTACAAAGGCAAAGTTACACGCCTCATGGATTTCGGCGCCATCGTCGAATACCTGCCAAAGCGCGACGGCATGGTTCATGTAAGCATGCTTGCCCCATGGCGCGTCGAAAACGTCAGTGATATTGTGAAATTAGGACAAGAGGTTTTCGTGAAAATCATGGAGCTTTCCGAAGGACGCACAAGTCTATCGATGAAGGATGCCCCAGGAAACGTTTACCCAGAGCGACCGGCCGGTGCACCAGATTCTGGATCGCAAGGCCCACGACCAGGCGGCGGTCGTCCGCCATTCCGTGGAGGCGGTCGCCCAGGAGGTGCCCCTCGGGGACCACGCCCACCACGAGCCGCATAACATGCAACATCTCAACATCCCACTAAAGAGACACACCAAAACAACCCGCCCTATGAGGCAGGTTGTTTGGCTTTTAGTGGGACTTTTGATGGTCGGCGGGTTTCTTGCGTACCAGGTCGGTGCGTGGTGGTTTAACCGTGGAGCGATCCTTTCGATTGCTCCCAGCGACACGATCCTCGCCGTTGAACTTCAGCTCAACAAACGAACCGCTCCGTTTTTGCTCGATTGGCTCGAGGGCGTTCCTCTTTTATCAGACCGAAGTCTTGAATTGCGCGACTTGGCGCCCTATGTGCATGGTGACATGGCGGTGTTCGTCACAAAAGATGGAGGCCGCAGTGTGGCATTGCGATCTAGTGAAGACGAACTGCCAAGCCAACTCCTCAGCCAGTTTTCCATTACCTCGCAAAGACAAGGTTCTTTTGTGCTTCTTTCACCGACGCTCGTCCCGATAACCGGCTTGGCCTCCTTCATGAGCCCTCTGCTCCCATCTATTGGAAAAACCTGGCTGGGTCGAGTCGTCCTACCAGAAGATGATCTTGCAGGTAGTCTGTTTGTGTCCCCAACGAGCCTGACCCTGGAGGTTGAGACCCCAAAGCGAGTCACACAAGAAAGTCGCTCTCTCCCGGATGCGGCCATAGCCTTGAGTGGGTTGAGCTGGACAAAGGAAGGCTCTGGCCTCCCAGGACTAGAACAGCTTTTGTCTGAAAGTAGCCTTATCCTCGAACACGCTGGACGAATGAATGTTGCTATCGTCCCCGTTGAATCAGGACTCGAAATCTTGCTGGAGATTGAGGCGGGAGAGGTGACTTCCGACGATCTTATTAAGGAATTGGAGCAAATTGGAGCGTTTGCCAGGCCCACACTTGCTTCCCAAACCCTCCCGGACGGCACACAACTGGAAGAAATCCTTGTCCAACCAGACCTCGTCTCGGTTGAGGAAATCTCAACGGGCATTGGGGTGAGCTATCGGGTTCCAGTTGGCGGAGGATCCTCCGTTTTGGCTACGCTCCACGACGGGACCGTGTTGTTCTCAAACAGCCAGACTCTGCTGGAGAGGTACGCCACTGAAGAACAGGGTAAGGGGGTGACGAGCTGTACTGAGTTATCTAACAGGGTGAACCCATCGTTTCTGGTAGACCAGACGTCCCTAGACCACATGCAACCTCAGTTGGGGCTCTTCAATGGAGTTTCAGACAACTTTTCAGCCATTTCGTTTGAGTTCAAAAAGTATTCAACCATCATGCACTTATGCAGGATTTGATTGTGGATAAGCCGTTTATAAGTGACCAAAACTGTGGATAACATTTGAACGATCTAGCCCAACCTGAACACATTATTTCTTCGACCCTTCTAATTTTTCACTAAAATGAGCCACTATAAGTAAATTGACCATAGGTCATTTTTTTGATATCATACTTGTGTAAGTAGTTCTTTCACACCACTCTTGGGAGGTTTTCCGAAAACCGCTTTTTGACTCCTGTCAGCGGGCACCCCACGCTCGCGCGACTTTCGGGAAACGTCTTACCGTCTTTACTGTTCAGAACATGAGAAAACAAAAACAAAAGCGAAGCTTCTAGGTTCGCCCCACTTATGACCTGCCACTGGTAGGTCCGCGGGTAAAACCAATGAATGGTAAGAACGGCAGAGTACACACTTCTGCTGGGAATGTGTTGAATGCCTCAAGGGCGTTGAGTCCTGTAACCAAATATTGGTTCCAGAACCCAACGCCTAACCGGGCCTGCACCCCGGCGACGAATGGGGCCTTCGGGCCCCTTCTTCTTTTTTCCAAGGAAAAATGATACTGTTTATCCGTTGTTTTTAATAAAACACCTATGGGAACTGATTTGGTTCAAAAAATGAAGATCTTGCTCGAGGGGGAGAAAGCTCGCTTGGAAAAGGAGCTCACAAATTTTGCTCATCGAAACCCCAACGCCTCAGAGACGGATTTTAATTCAGATTTTCCAAACCTGGGCGAAAAAGAGGATGAAAATGCCTCTGAAGTTGCGCAATTTTCAGACAATCTCTCCCTGGAGGACGAGCTAGAAAAAGCTCTGCGCGATGTGGAGTCGGCTCTCAAGATGATCGACAAAGGCACCTACGGCACTTGCAAATACTGCGGCCAACAAATCGACGAACGCCGCATCCTCGCCCGACCAACCTCAACCTCTTGTATCCAGTGCAAAAAAACCCTCACGCAAGAAGTGTGACCTCCACCTCACCTTCATTGCGCGTTTACTGGTACCTGTTACCAGTCTCCGCGATTGTCATTCTTGATGAATGGCTCAAATTTACGGCCTTACAGCGACTCCCTGGGGAAGGGAGTCTTGTTGATCCTGACATTGTTTCGTTTGCCATTCACAAAAATTGGGGCGTCGCGTTTGATATCCCGTTCCGGCTCGAGTTTGTCATTCTGGTCTCCATCGTTATTGGCCTTGGACTGCTCCGTATCGCCTACAAGAATCGCATCACTCACCCAGACATCACACTGGCGACGGGAATCATCGTGTTAGGAGCGCTGGGAAACCTGTACGACCGAATCGTCTACGGGTTTACGGTCGATTACATTATTTTATTCGCCCGTTCCGCCATTAACCTGTCAGACATTGTCATTGTCGCCGGAGTCATAGCCCTCCTGTTGCACAGCCGACGGACGCGCCGTTTGACAAGGGAGGAAAAATAGCGTAGTTTAAGAGTATAAATAACCCCCTCTCTTAATTGAGTTGGGGGTTTTATGTTTCACATCACCACCGCCGCAACGCTCGGCATCACCGCGACACCTGTTGCCGCGGAAGCGGATCTTTCTTTTAATGTTCCCGGATTTTCTCTCGTTGGTTTGCCCGATGCGGCCGTGCGCGAGGCACGCGACCGCATTCGAGCAGCCATTCGCAACAGCGGATACAAATTTCCCCGTGGCCGGGTCACGGTCAACCTCGCCCCGGCGGACGTTCGAAAGCAGGGTCCGAGCTATGACCTGCCGATCGCGCTCGCGATCCTGCTTGCCGACGGGGTCATCTCAAGAAAATCAATTGAATCCTCTGTATTCTTGGGCGAACTTGCCTTGGATGGGAGCGTGCGAGCCGTACAAGGTGTGCTCACGGCCGCCATTATGGCTCGAGAGATCAAACGGACATGCATGTTTGTCCCAATCGAAAATGTGCAAGAAGCCTCTGCGATAGATGAACTCGAAGTCTTCGGCGTGACGAGCCTCTCGGGACTCGTCGACCACCTCAATGGCATACGGGCGTTTCCTCGAGCCGAAAAAATAGCGTTCACAACTACGACGTCCACGAGCGACTTTCGTGCCATCAAGGGACAAGAGGGCGCCAAACGTGCTCTCGAGATCGCGGCGGCTGGCGGACACAACATTCTTCTCAAGGGACCTCCCGGGGCAGGGAAGACGCTACTCGCGCGGTCGCTTCCGTCGATCCTCCCGGCGCTCACTCACGAGGAGTCCATCGAGGTTACGGCGATCGCCTCTGTCGCTGGGACACTTCCCATGGGACTAGGTCTTGTTCAGGCCCGCCCGTTTCGATCCCCGCACCACAGCGCGAGCGCCGTATCTTTAGTGGGCGGAGGGACGTGGCCTAAGCCCGGCGAAGTCTCACTTGCGCATCGCGGCGTCTTGTTCCTCGACGAGCTCCCAGAATTCTCGCGGTATGTGCTCGAACATTTACGACAACCACTCGAAGACGGCCATGTCACCATCTCGCGAGCCGTGGGATCGATTCAGTTTCCCGCTCGATTTCTCCTCGCCGCGGCGATGAACCCCTGCCCATGCGGGCATCTCACCAACCCACACAAACAGTGCACGTGCACACTGGGTCAAATCGCCAAGTATCAGAAAAAAATATCCGGCCCCCTGCTGGACCGGTTTGATCTGGTTATTGAAGTGCCTGCCGTAGAGCATGACAAATTGTTGTCGGATCAAAAACCGGAATCGTCAATTGAGATCCGAGCACGTGTGGAAGCGGCTCGTGAAAAACAACGCGAGCGCCTCGTTGATCTTCACCTCTTCACGAACAGTGAATTGTCATCATCGCAATTAGACGAGCTGTGTCCGCTCACGCCGGAAACAAAAGCACTGCTTGAAACCGCCTTGCGATCCAACCGTCTCTCCGCTCGTGGCTTCATGCGCGTGCGCAAAGTCGCCCGCACGATCGCCGACCTCGCGGGCAGTGATGAGATCGGGGTCGATCATCTCGCCGAGGCACTGCAGTACCGAGAGCAGGTGAAGTTGGACTGATAAATCTACTCGTCATCAAAAAAAGACGGCTGTAAAAATAGTTGGAGCTCTCACAATTATTTCACCTACAACTCGTGGGTGTAAAAAACAATAATGTCCGATCGGACACAATCGTATCTATGAAAAAATCAAAAGGTGAACTCATACGTATAGTCGTCGACGGGTTAATGGATGGAATGAATGAGGCCGTTGACTGGTTCAATGATCCCCACAAATACAATCAACGACTACGTGGGTACCTCCCTCAAGAGGAGTGGGATCGGCTGTTTGGTGATGTGAAAAAGAAAACGATCCTTCGTCGACTAAGAAAGAAAAAATGGGTTGAAGATAGAAGGCTTGGTAACGGGGTAACCTATTCTTTGAGCCAAGAGGTTCTCGTGGAATACTTAAGAAACTCGATTAAACAGACGGTCTCTACGGTTCATGCGGGAGAGCTATTGGTCGCCTTTGATTTTCCTGAGGCGGCAGGACGTGCCAGAAGAGATTGGCGTCGGCTGTTGAAGTCTGTTGGGTTCAAGCAAGTGCAACTGAGCGTTTGGTCGACGATCAAGGCAGTTGAGGACCAGATGCTCCAGCTTGTGAAACTTCTTGGCGTCCAAAAGTGGGTGAAAGTCTATCGAGGGTACGAGTTACGGTGAGAACAATAATGTCCGATCGGCAAACGGAGCGAGCGAACAATTGTGTCCGATCGGACATTATTGTTCCGAGCGAGTGCCGTCGATATCTGTCGAGCAACGCGAGACGATATCGGACATTATTGTTCGTGCTTCTGTAACCCACATGTCTCTCGAATCTGAGCGGACAAAAAAAGATGCCCTTTGCAGGCCACCCCACGAAACAACATCTGTTCACCTGTTTCTATTCCCCAAACCGTCTCTGTCTTCCTTCGAAATCGCTCAAACACTCCTCCAAATCCTCGACCGAAAAATCCGGCCAAAATTTTTCAACAAACTTCAGCTCGCTGTAGACTCCGCTCCATGCGAGAAATCCCGAGAGCCTCTGCTCGCCGCCCGTGCGCACGATCATATCTGGGTCGGGAATACCTGCTGTCCATAACGATGCCCCCACAAAATCCTCGTCGATGGTTCCTGGGTCCACCCCCTGGGCGACGATCTTCTTCACGCCATCAACGATCTCGGCGCGACCACCGTAGTTCAGGCACAAATTAAACTGGCCATGCGTGCCGCCAGCCGTTTTGTCCGTTGCCAAATCAATCGCCTCTTGAATTGGGATACTCAATCCCTCACGCCGACCGACCACACGTAGCCGTACGCCATGCTCAAGAAAAAAATCAACTTCGCTTGTCAGCACTCGCAAGAGCAGTTCCATCAAATACCCGACCTCTTCCTGCGACCGCTTCCAGTTCTCCGTTGAAAACGAAAACACGGAGAAATGTTCCACCCCGCGTTCCAGCGCCGCCAAACCAATCGTCTTCACGTTCTCATACCCGCGACGGTGTCCTTCCAAGGTTGGAAGTCCTTGCTGGCGAGCCCAGCGACGATTCCCGTCCAAAATGATCGCCAGATGTTTCATAGAAAACGCACCCACAAATAGACTCCCGCCAGAATCGCCACCCAAACCACACCAATAATATCCATGAGTCTCATCCGTGCTACGTACTCCTCCCAGTCACTCCACCCGCCGTACTTCCAACTGAGTCGTCGTCCCAAGAACAAAGACACAAATAATGCCACGAGGCCCACAACCGGGATGAGCGAAATCAAGAACCAAAAATACAGTCGCGCCCCGAAGGTCCACCCTTGCGTCCACAGTAACGCTCCCATCGAGGGCCCACGTAAATAACGCGCCTTACGCCGCTCATCGGGAACAAGCTCGAGCGTAAAGCCACAGTTCCCACACTTCTCGTTCCACGCTTCGACTTCACGCTTACACGAAGTACAGATATTCATAGCAATCCCAGTATAGCAAAAGCAGGCCATGACGACCTGCTTTTACCTCACGTAATCAAATGGATTTTGGAACTTGCCGTTACGGATCACCTCAAAGTGCAAGTGCGTTCCGGTACTGCGGCCGGTCGTTCCTGTCTGCGCCAGAACCTGCCCCGCACTCACGACGTCTCCCACCGCGACATAATTCTTTGAGTGGTGCGCATAGCGCGTCACATACCCATCGCCATGATCTACCTCAACTGTCAGTCCGTATCCGCTACGCCAGCCGCTGTAAACCACCACACCGTCGCGCGAGGCATAGCTGGATGTTGTGTAATCACCGTCGATGTCGATTCCTGTATGGCGCCATCCGTAGTACTGCGTGATGACTCGCCAGTCGGTCGGCCACACCCATCCATCTACCGCCGCGGAAGGCGCGGAAACCGAAGGCGCGGTAAAGAGTGTTGTGATGGAGGCGGATGAGCGTGCCGTCGCGACAGGGGAAGGAGGTTCTCCACCGGGTAGCAAAAGTTTGTCTCCGATCGCCAAACGATTCGCGCTCTCCAATCCATTTTGTGACATGATCGTTTCCGTATCAACCGAGTAGTTGCGAGCGATACGAGAAAGCGTGTCGCCGCTCTTCACGGTGTAGAGCACGCCGTCAACGGGAAGAATCGACAACTCCTGGCCGGGCTGAATCGTGCTTGTATAGGTGAGCCCGTTTGACCAGAGAATCGTCGAGAGACTCAAACCGTAACTCTCCGCAATACGCCCGAGCGTATCGCCCTCTTGCACAGCATACGTCTCCACGGCGGTACGCGCAGGAACTTGTGTTTGCGCGGGCGCTTCTGTTTCCCCCACGCTGGATGTCGCTGTCTCTTCTAAGAAGTCGAGGTCTGTGTGTCGACGCGCGTCCACGACTGTTCCTGAGAGGTACGATGAACTCGCCCCAAGCACGACCATCGGCGAACCTGCCTCCACGACTTCCAAAACCGCGGAGTCATCTTCCGAAACAAGTTGATACAGCAAACTCTTCTGGCCGAAATCTTCGGCGCGTACATCTCGAGCGGAAAGATTCACCCAGGTCACGCCAATCACAATGAGTCCCATCACCACATGCATGGTGTAGCGGTTGGAGATGAGATACACGACGCGAGACTTGGCAGGCAAAAGAACTTTCTGAACGTATCGACGAATAAAAAACGTGAGACGATACCCCGGCACGCCGACAAAGCGAATAAAAAACAGACCGACAGTTTTGAACGGCGCGGCCAGCTTGCTTCCCCAGTCTGTGCCGTGTTGCTTGAGAAAAATCATCCCGCGCAAAAAGCCCAGCAGAGTTCGAACAACAAATTGTTTAACAGAAAGATTCAGACGGAGAAAATCTACTAAAAAATAGGCTTATTGTCAATGAGCACGCGTTGTCCCTTCGCGACCGTAGTCATCCGAGAATCGTTCGATGTCATCCTCGCCGAAATAATCGCCGCGCTGGACTTCGATAAACACGAGAGGTTCGTCGCCGATATTGGCGACGCGGTGCTTGGCTCGAAATGGAACCATCAACACTTCACCTGAACCGTGTTCTGTGTCGGCGTCGTCGAGGGTGAGTCGCGCGCGACCGGAGATGATTACCCAAAACTCCTCGCGGCGCTGATGGCGTTGATATGAAAGTCGCGCGCCGGGATTCACGGTGATGCGTTTCACTTGGTGCGTGTCGGTAGACTCGAGGATATCGTATCGGCCCCAGGGTCTAACATTTTCAGAAAGTTGATCAGACATACTTCTAACCTGTGTCATCCCGAGCGAGCGAAGCGAGTCGAGGGATCTCGAATGATTCGAGATCCCTCCGCTCGGCCGTCGAACGGCCTCGGTCGGGATGACACAAATTTAGTGAATAAAACTCAATCGATGATGTGGGCATACCCCGTATTGGGCGATCGCCTCGCGATGTCTCTTGGTGCCATATCCTTTATGGATCTCGAAGCCATAATGGGGAAACTCCTGCGCCAACTCGCGCATCATCCGGTCGCGCGTGACTTTCGCGATGATGCTCGCGGCCGCGATCGATTTCACGGTGCGATCTCCTCGCACAATGCCACGTTGGGTGATCGTGATTCCAGGAATCATCCAGGCGTCGACCAGAACGTAGTCAACGAATTTCATGATTGCATCCGACCGATTTTGTCCGACCGGACAGAATCGGTCGTCCAACGCCTCCACGGCGCGGCGCATTGCGAGCAGGTTTGCTCCACGGATATTGAGCGTCGCGATCTCTTCCACACTCGCCACGCCCACCGCCCACGCAACAGCTCGCTCGACAATCAATGGGTACAACTCCTCCCGTCGCCGCTCGTCGAGGAGCTTGCTATCGCGGATGGCTCCGATCCTCGAGTCCATAGGAAGGATCACCGCCGCGGCCACCACCGGGCCGGCCAGCGCCCCGCACCCAGCCTCGTCCACACCAACGATACGACGAAATCCCTGCGCCGCGAGCTCTCGTTCCACCTTAAATGTCGGAGGTGACTTCGAGTCTTTTCCAATCCTAGAATGATCCCCAAATGATGGGTACATCATGGTCT
>JBBTRQ010000007.1:0-1185 GCA_038065075.1 Patescibacteria group bacterium | reverse complement strand
ATTTCGCCGTCACCGCCCGAAGCTCGTTGTCGGCATCCCGGAGGATGTCCCGACCAGATATTCTCGCCGCGATGGTCTTCTGGGCGAGAGCGCAGAGACGATCGATATGAACATATCTTTGCCGTGATGGTACTCGCGCCAATTGCCCGATGGTCTGTTGATCGCCCACGCGCTGCAGGGCCTCCACGCAGCGTTCAACCACTATTACCGGCTGACAGTCTTTAGACGCAAGCGCTACAGCGATAGCCCCGACCCTCGGATCCTTCGCATGCCCCAAAACATCGATAATCCCGACCACGGCTGCACCGTCCGCAGTTCCCGATTCTACACAGCCATCTGCGAGACCACTCATAACGGCAGTTAGCCGCCGACTTAGGTTATCTCTTACAGGTTCGGTGGGTATCTCCTTGGCAATCAGCAGGCCGTTCGTCCATGGGATATCATCATACTCTGAATTGAGAATGCGCAATAAAACCGGTTCAACAACTTCGCCATCGTTCCGCGCCCACTCGCGAGCATCGTCCAGCGACTTCCACTCGGGCTCGATCTCTGGATGAACCCGTCGATATATGTCCTTCCATGGCTTCATATACCAGCTTGTTGCGTAACCCGTCCCGCAAACTGCCAGCCATAGGCCCATGGCAATACTAAGTATCGAGAGGAACGACCGGCTTCTGCATAGCTCATACATTTCAATTCCCTCCGCGATTGGATCTGATCTCCAGACACTGCCCCTCATCCAGGTCGCGCTTTGTGTCTATCGTGTCCCAATACATCAGGTTTTCGTCCTCGTTGCGGTGATCGGAGGTCTCGGGGAAATAGTGATTTAGCAAATAATGCGTTATCTCGTGCGCCAGCGTGCGAACCACGTCCTGCCCCTGCAGCGCAATAGCGCCATTGGGGCCCACACCATCAGCGATTGCCACCCCCGGGAGCCACCCCATAATACTATTGCTAGCCACGGGCGTGAGAGTTACACCTGCAACGTCGCCAGAATCAATTGTCTTGACGAAGTACACATCGATGACTGCAGCGTCTGCTTCGTAGCCGAAGAGAGAGTTCTTCTCGACCAAGCTACCAAGGTCGTCCACGTAACCTGTGGGCACGATGGTGCTGACGACTGAAGACGTCGTCACGATAATCCCGCATTGTGACAGCACCTTGGTGACGTCGCTCATGATGGTC
>JBBTRQ010000006.1:0-2187 GCA_038065075.1 Patescibacteria group bacterium | reverse complement strand
GGTAGCGCGCTTCGTTCGGGACGAAGAGGCCGTGGGTTCAAATCCCACTAGCCCGACCAACATCCTCCGGGCCATAGCGCAGGGGTAGCGCGCTTGCATGGGGTGCAAGAGGCCGTGGGTTCAATTCCCACTGGCCCGACCAAGAATTCAAACAAATACAAAAGTGTCCGATCGGACACTTTTGTATTTCCCGCCATCGTGGATGTCCATTAAAAATCCAGTCCCTCGCGTGCCTTCACACCCGAGTAGAAGTAATGCTTGCGCAGTCGCATCTCGGTCACCAGGTGCGCGCGGTCGATGAATGACTGCGGCGCGTTTCGGCCGGTGAGGACGAGCTCGATGCGCTCTGATTTCTGCTCGAGAAACTCAAGCACATCTTGTTCATCAATCATTCTCAAATCCGTCGTTGAATTTATTTCGTCCAGAACAAGAAGATCAATTGTGTCCGATCGGACAAAATCGATCGCCTTCAAAAGTCCCTCTTTCCCCAGTCGTCGATCTTCATCAGTCACGGAAAAATCAAAGCGGCTTGTCACCGGATCGATCCGGTCGCGCCCATACGCAAACCACTCAACACCGAGCTTCTCGAGAACTGATCGCTCGGCATAATGCGTCCCACCCTTATCAAAAAAAATCACCGCGGCTCTCTTCCCCGCCCCCACCGCGCGCATCACCTCCCCCAGCGCCGCAGTCGTTTTTCCTTTTCCGTTCCCGGTGAAGAGTTGAATAAGTCCGTAGCCTTCATGACCCTTAATCTCATCGTCGGCCGCCACAACAATCCCCTCGTGTGCACGATAGGCGTGAATGGCTCGCTCAACGATTTCGCTCGTCGACTCAGGAATCGCCTGACGCGGATCGTACCAAAAAATCTCGTGATGCTCGCTCGAGAGCTCCACGCTCCCGTCGGGAATCATGAGGACGTAAAACATCCCGACTACCGGCTCGTTCACATCGCCTCGCACACACCAAAGATCAATGTGGAACGGTCGAGCCTTGGTCGGATCGATCTGCAAACCAGTCTCCTCGAGAACCTCGCGCACGAGCCCCACGTGGGGGTGTTCCCCCTCTTTCATCCTTCCGCCTGGAACGTCCCACCGATCCGTTTCCGCAAGCCGCACAAAAAGGATTTTCCCTTGAGGATTCACGAGGAACGCTTTGTTCGCAACCCATTTTTTGGACATACCGTTGTAGTATACCAAAAGCGGGATCGTACGACCCCGCTTTCCTATTGGTCAGGAGCATCCGCTCGTGGCGCCACAATTGAGACACTTGTAGCACGCGGCGTTGCGGACCATCATACTGCCGCAGGTGTCACAGGCTGGCGCGTCGGACTGGTTGTCAAACGTAGACGTATGAGCACGATGAAGTTCAAGCGTCTGCGTCTTTGTGAGCTTCGCTTCAAAAAGGTTTGGCTGATTTTCTTTTGCTTGTGTCGTCGCAGGTGCGGCGTCACCCAGGCTGAAGCCTGGGGCTACCTCTTTTACTTCATCTCCTTCTTCTTGCGTGACATTGATCCCCACGGAGATCTGACTCTCGCGTGGCAAGAACTTAATCGCAAGCCAGCGGAAGATGTAATCGGTGATGGACTTGGCAATGCGAATCTGTGGGTTGTTCGTGTAGCCGGATGGCTCAAAGCGCATGTGCACGAACTTGTTGACCAAGACTTCCAGTGGCACCCCGTACTGGAGTCCGATCGAGATCGACGTCGCGAAACTATCCATGAGTCCGGAGATCACTGACCCTTCTTTACTCATCGTGATGAAAAGTTCTCCCGGCGTACCGTCGTCGTACAAACCAGCCGTGATATACCCTTCGTGATTCCCTACAGCGAACTTATGCGTAATAGCTCGACGCTCGTCTGGCAAACGTCGACGACGGAGTTTTTGATCTTCTTTCACTTTCACCGTCTCACCCAGGCTCCCGCCGTCGCTAAAGCTTTGGCGGGCGAGAAAGCCTGGGGCTACCACCTTTGCGTTCTCTACGGCCTTCCCTTCATTCTGTTTCTTCGCATCGCTCTCCTTGCTCGTGGTCAACGCTTGCTGTCGCTTACTGCCGTCGCGATAAATAGCGATCGCCTTGAGACCCAGCTTCCAACCAGTCATGTACACGTCGGCGATTTCCTTTACCGTTGCCTCGTGCGGCATGTTCACCGTTTTGGAGATGGCTCCCGAGATAAACGGCTGAACC
>JBBTRQ010000005.1:0-7567 GCA_038065075.1 Patescibacteria group bacterium | reverse complement strand
TACCATCTGAGCTACTGCGGCGTGTTGATTTCTTTTTTTAGGTATCCTCTTCCAAATCCCGTTTTGAAATACCTTTCTCGTTGCTGGGCTTTTTGCTTTGACAATCGCGCCTCAAAGTAGACAAGTTGAACGGGAAGTCTCCTTGAGGTTGTCGTGACACCACCACTCTTGTGCTCTTCCAGCCGACGATCGAGATCACCGGTACTACCTACATACAGTCTTCCGTCAGCACACTCAAGAACATAGGTATACCACATATATGATGTCAGCGCTCCCCGCCGCCGAGCAGCTCCGCTGCACGGCAGGCGGGCCCGCCAGTCCTGCCGCTTGCGGCTGGACGGCGGGTACCATCTGAGCTACTGCGGCGTAATGTTGAAGAGCGCGAAAATGATAACAAACCTTACTCTTCTTGTGAAGCCTCCTCCGGGGCGTGCGTCTTTTGAATATAGGCTTCCTTCTTTTCCTGGAACTGCGCCTCAAACTCTTCGATCTTTTTATTTTCCGGATTCACTTCTTTGAGAGCCTGAATCCCCTCGCGAGCATCTTTGAGGGATCCCACCTCGAGCGCTGTCTCAATATAGTAATCAAGGTAGCGTGGGTTCTTCGAACGTTTCTCAACGGCCTTGCGCAAGAATGAGAGAGCCTTCTTAGGCTCCTCGAGTTTCAATTCAATCTCGGCCAAGGAGACATTCACACTGGCGTCGTCTGGCGAAAGACGTAGAGCAAACTGCAAGGTTTCACGCGCCTGGTCAAGTTGCCCTGAAGCGAGATACATATTCCCGAGCGCCTCATATCCGTCTACGCTCTTGGGATTATGGCTGATGATGTCAATATAAATTTTCTCCGCCGGGATGAACTCCTCTTGCTTTTGGAGCGCCATCGCCTCCTCGAGCCGTGACTTGATCGTCTCGTCTGAATATCGGTGCACGCCCTCATCCTGCGAGCGCTTCAACTTTTGATAGTACTGCTCCAGTCGATAGAGTTTCTGCACGGCGCGTCGCCCTTGGCGCGAAACCGCGCTCACAACCGCCGTGGCGGCTTTCGCGGTACCCTGAAGCTTGACCCCGCTGGTGCGACGAAATTTCTGAAGGATGAGCGTCTCCTTCACTTTGCGTTCACGCTCCTTGGGGATCGAATCAACGTCGATCACGCGAAGTTGAGGAACTTTGCGAGAGACCACTACGCCAATCACCACTAAGGCCGCGAGAATAAGCACGAAAAAAATCCATGACATAGGTTATTCTGGTCGTTGAGCTTCTAAGACTTCTGCCGCGGCCTCCACGATCTCTTTAAACTGATTGATCTTCACACTCGCGCCTCCCACCAACACACCATCAACTTCTGATTCCCGGAGAAAACGATAGGCGTTCTCCCCGTCCACACTGCCACCATATAGAATCGCCATCTGCCCGGCAGGAGCATCAGGAAACAGGTTCGCGAGGATCGAACGAATGAACCGATGCATCTCAATCACATCGCCGACACTCGCCGACTCCCCCGCACCGATCGCCCACACGGGCTCATAGGCAATAAGAAGCCGAGCATTGCCATGCAAACGCACACCACGAAGAGCCGTTGCTAGTTGCGTCTCGACAACCGCTCGGGCTTCTCCCGCCTCACGCTCTCCCTTGCTCTCTCCCACGCACAGGATCGGCGTCATCTGCTCGCTCAAGGCCTGAAGAACTTTCTTGTTCACCATCTCATCAGTCTCCCCCAGTTGCGTACGTCGTTCCGAGTGGCCGATGATCACATGGCTCACGCCCAACTCCAGGAGCTGGCGCGAGGACGTCTCCCCTGTGTGGGAACCCGTGGGCTCCCAAAATAGATTCTGTGCGCCGATCGCCGCGGAACTGCGCGCGACCACTTTTCGAACTTCGGACAGCGCCACAAACGGCGGGCAGATCACCAACTCGGGAATCACCTTGCGACCGCGCAACGTCAACAAAGAGGCGCGCGCAAGCGCCACGCTCTCTCGAACGCCGACGTTCATCTTCCAGTTGGCGATAACGATTTTCATACTTCGGTTCCCCTCCTTTTCAAGGAGGGGCTAGGGGTGGTTATGGGTTGAGTCTAGTCTTTTTGAGCAGATCGTTGCCGTCTTTGAACGGACCCACGGCCGCGAGACTCATCTGTTTGAAATCAAGAACGGCTCCGGCAACCGCGTGTACCTCCTTGAGGGTCACCTGTTCGATCATCTTGAGATACTGCTCTGGCGTTTTAATGCGACTCTGGAACATCTTCTCGCGAGCAAACCACTGAGCGCGCTCATAACTGTCTTCCAGGCGAATCGCCATCTGACCGCGGACATACGCCTTGGCATCGCGCAACTCTTTAGCCGTAACGGGTGTGCGAACGATTTTGCGAAGCTCCTTCATAATCGTGGTCATGGCCACGTCCATCCGTTTCTTATCAAGTCCCGCGCGAATCATGAAGTTGCCTACCTCCTCATACGCATCATTGGCCACGCGCACGAAATAGGCAAGACCTTTACGCTCGCGCACTTCGACAAACAGTCGAGAACTCATGTTTCCACCCAAGATCACTCCCAACAGCGTGAGGGCGGTGTTGCGTGGATCCTGCAAACCAAACGAGGGGAATCCCATCGCCAGTTGAACCTGCTCGGTGGGCTTTGTTTGGACGCGCGCGAGTGGCTTGGGGTGGGGCTTATGCGGAGCGAAATTGGTGAAACTTCCGAACGTCTTGTGTGTGGACTTCCGTTTCCCAAATGTTTCCTGAATCCACTTCTTTCCCGCGGCGTCGATGTTCCCCGACACAACCAGCACCATGTTGCTGGGCTGATAAAATTCTTTCCAGAAGTTGAACATCTCGTCACGATCTACCTCACGAATGATCTTGGGGGTTCCCGCGATCTCCCATCCAAGCGTGCTTCCATCAAACATCACCTCCTCGAGCAGATCCGAGACGTGCATCATCGGATTGTCCTCATACATGTGAATCTCTTCGATGATGGCACCGCGCTCGCGATTCAATTCATCCTTGTCCATCTTGGAGGCAAAAATCATGTCGTCGATAATATCCAGGCCAAGATGCAGATGGCTCTTATCTACTTTGACGTAGTACCCGGTGTAATTCTTACCCGTGAAGGCGTTGAAGTCCGCACCGATGGCATCGAGCGTACGCGAGATGTGTTGAGCCGTGGGGCGGCGCTTTGTGCCCTTGAACATCATGTGCTCGATGAAGTGGCAGGAACCGTTCAAGTGCGCGGGCTCATAACGGGACCCCACACGTACCAGCACAAGAACGGAAACCGTATCGGTTCCGTTCACAGGTGCAAGCATTACGCGCAGGCCATTGTCGAGGGTGAATTGATTCATAGTTTCTTCTCAAACCACTCCTCCAGTTCGTCCATCTTCACACGTACCTGCTCCATGGTATCGCGATCACGGATGGTCACGGCGTGATCGTTGAGCGTCTCGAAATCCACGGTCACGCAATACGGTGTTCCGATCTCATCTTGTCGACGATAGCGCTTGCCGATGGACTGTGTTTCGTCGTAATCGGTCGCGAACTTCTTGCGCAAACGATCCGCGAGAGGTTGTGCCACAGAGGCAAGTTCCTCTTTCTTTGAGAGCGGGAGGATGGCGATCTTAAACGGCGCGAGTTCCTTGGGGAGTTTGAGCACGACACGGACATCTGTCTCGCCTTCTTCCGATGTGGGTGCCTGTTCCTCGGTATAGGCCTCCAATAACGTGATCAACACCGTGCGGTCAATCCCAAACGTCGGTTCGATAATGTGAGGGAGATACTTCTCGTTGGTCTTGGGATCTGTGTAGCGAAGATCGGCTCCTGACGCTTCCGCGTGGCGCTTGAGGTCGAAGTCCGTGCGATAGGCAAGCCCATAGAGTTCCTTCTGTCCAAACGGGTACAGATACTCGATGTCGACGGTACGCTTGGAATAGTGTGCGCGCTCTCCATCTTCAATCTCGTGGAACACCAGGTGTTCACGTTTCACTCCACAGAAATCCAGCCACTGTTTCATCTCCTCAAGCCAGTACTCAAACCACTTCTCCCACTCGCTCTCATGCACAAAATATTCGAACTCCATGAGGTTGAACTCCCGCGTACGAAAAATGAAGTTGCCGGGCGTGATCTCGTTGCGGTAGCACTTCCCTTGCTGGGCGATCCCAAACGGGATGCGCTTGCGACTGCTCATGAGCACCTGAGGAAAGTCGACGAACATCGCCTGCGCAAGCTCGCCACGCAAGTAGGCGACGGACTTGTTGTCTTCCGTTGAACCGATGAATGTTTTGAACAGCAAGTTGAAATTTTTAGGATCCGTAAATCCATCCTTGGTGCCACACCTCGTGCATGCCTTGGAGGTGTCGATCTGGTCGGCTCGAAATCGCTCATGACATTTTTTGCATTCCACCAACGGATCGGTAAATCCTTCGACATGCCCCGACGCTTCCCACACTTTTGGGTTCATGATCACCGCCGCGTCAATCCCAACCATGTCCCCACGACCGATGACAAACCTCTGCCACCACGCGTTCATAATGTTGCGCTTGAGCTCGGTTCCCAGCGGGCCGTAATCCCAACTGTTCGCCAACCCGCCGTAGATGTCACTCCCGGGATAGACGAACCCTCGCGTTTTGGCGAGGGCCACAAGTTTTTCCATGGTAACGGCTGTACTCATACCGTCATTATTTCTTCCTCTTTCTTTTCCCCGATCCCATCGATCTGATCGTTGAACTCCTTGGTCATCTTGTCGATCTCATCGAGCAGTTTAAACTTCTCGTCCTCGGAAATCTGTTTGTCCTTCTCCATCTTGGTGGCGTCATCACGCGCCTCTTCTCGCACTTGTCGCAGCGCAATGCGCGTATCCTCCAAGTACTCCTTCATTTTCTTGACCATGGCCTTGCGATTATCCTCAGTCATCGACGGCATCACAATGCGAATCACCGTGCCATCGACGACAGGACTCAAACCCACACCCGCGTCTCGTATGCCCTTCTCGACATTCCTCAAAAGACTCTTGTCCCATGGGTCGATGATGAGCGTCTTGGCGTCCTGCACCTGAATCGAAGCCAACCCCTTGATCTCCATCATGGCGTCGTACGCGCTCACGGAAATATCTTCAACAAGCGCCGGCGTCGCGCGTCCTGTGCGCAACCCCGCGAGTTCTTTTTGCAGGTGATCGATAACCGATTCAAAAACAGGTTTCTTTTGGCTCAATAATGCATGCATAGTCTTATTCTGTTGCTGTTGCGACTCCGATATATAACACTGCCGAGTCTTCTGGGTCAACCAATAATGCGCGTGGCACACGAGAGCTTGAAAACTTTTCTGTGTCCCATGTTGCTCCTCCATCGGTGGTGCGATAGAAGGTCGCGTTCGCGGCGTAGTAGATCGTCGTTGGGTTCTCTTCGTCGATGCCAACGGCGCGAATGGCCACTTGACCCGGCGACGTCAACAACGAAATTGCTGACCAGGTTGCGCCAAAATCCGTCGAGCGTGTGAGGCCATACTGACTTGCGGCAATCACCACTCCTGAATCTTCTGATTGCACCATCTGGTACACCTTTCCTGATTGCTTGAGCTCGCCCAAGCCTCCATCGACCTCTTCCCACGTTGTTCCTGTATCTGTTGTTTTCCACATCCCCTCGCTAAACGTGCTGACGAGTAGCTGGCGAGAGTCTGTATTGTTGATGAGGAACCCGGAAATCTCTTCCCCCGTTTTGAGGGCGGTGGTCCAGGTACGTCCCGAGTCTCCACTGCGAAGCACATCGCCGTTGGAAAGTCCGATCCAGAGCGTGCGTGGGTTGTACCAATCGACTGCCACCTGCACGACGCTCACGCCTGAACGGTTATCGACGTAGACCTCGCTATCAAAGGAACGCATGCAATCGTCGGTCGCATACAGGCGCGCGCCCTTGGCGACATAGACCTTGCACACGTCTGTAGGATCCACTTCTACTTTGTAGATGAGTCCCTCCTTGAGAGCAGAATTGCGCGGCTGGCGCCATGAGGCACCCCCATCTTCCGAATACAACATTCCATTCTCACGCGTGCCGACGTACAGATAGTCATTGTCCTGAGCATCCATCTCCATATTGATGACGTTGGAGGTCGCCAATGTGCCGATCCCGGAGGCGGTGGGAACGATGACAGCCTGACCCCACTCTTGCCCGGCATTGATGGTCTTAAAAACGCCCCCATCGGAGCCGGAGCTTGAGCTACCGCTCAGACAGCCGGCGCCAAGAAGAACGAGAGAGAGGAAAAGAAGGGAAATTTTTTTCATAAAGTATCGTTTACTCTCGTCATTGCGAGGAGGGTGGTAGCCGCAGGCTTTAGCCTGCGCCGTATCACCCGACGAAGCAATCTTTTCAATTAGATTGCTTCGCTGGCGCTCGCAATGACGAGAATTATGATAGGGCTATATGTTCCAAGGCTAAATGTGAATTGACATGATGGCTGGTGGCGGATCGAACCTCGTGGAGCGCGTGCATGGTTGAAAGGAGGCTCTTTGTAGAAATCGCTCCTGCCAGTTGGTCGAGGGGAGGAGACGAGAACGATTGCAGAGGCGTGAGTCCCAAATGCCTCAGCAACAGATCTCGGCAGACAAGCTCCCATTGGTCGATGAGACCCTCGAGCGTTTCCTCTTTTTCTGTTTCACTTTTTGGAATGAGCTCCATGACCTGTCCCAACCGTTGCGGAAGACTCGCACACAGGAATGTAACGGCCTGGTTGAGTCCCGTTGTGATCCCAGCTTGATATGTGCTCTCTTTAAGATATCGGATCGCGCGGCCTGGTCGACCCAATGACTGGGCTGTAGCCACCTGCGCGTCGCCTTTGGTGAATCCCATCTTCACCAGTCCCTCAATGATCTGACCATTGGGCACAATCCCGAACCGCAGGGTCTGGCATCGCGAGACGATCGTCGCAGGGAGTTCATCGCTGGAACCCGCTCGTAAAATAACGTGTGTATTCCCCTTGGGTTCTTCCAGTGTTTTTAGGAGCGCGTTTACCGCTCCTATCGAGAGCGCACAAGCATCCTCGATAAACACGACCTTGGCGCCCCCGGACAAAGAGCTGAGCCCCAGCCGTCCGGTGAGTTCACGAACCTGGTCTACGCTGATCTGGGATTTTCGTTTTCCGGTCTTTTCGTCGACCAGAACCTCCAGGGTCAGGAAATCCGGGTGCACGGCGAGATCCCCCTTGTGAGAAAGGATGGTCTTGGCGAGCCCTCTGGCCAATGTGGTTTTCCCAGTGCCCTCTGGACCCACAAAAAGGAGGGCATGCGGCAGACTCCCGCCGTCCAGCATCCTCGAAAGAATCTCCTGAATTCGGGTGTGTCCAATCATAGGTTGGAAACCTCTGTTTGCTTCACCTCGCTCGGAAATACTCAAGCTACGCTTGGTATTTCTCTCGCTTCGGTTTGCAATCAACCCCGGAAAAGACATAGGTAAATATGATTATATCACAATCTGTGTCATCCCGACCGAGGCCGTCTCGGCCGAGCGGAGGGATCTCGAATGAGTAGGCTCGAGATCCCTCGACTCGCTCCTGCCTGCCGGCAGGCAGGTCGCTCGCTCGGGATGACACA
>JBBTRQ010000004.1:0-49500 GCA_038065075.1 Patescibacteria group bacterium | reverse complement strand
GTGGATGCGACGGGCTACTTGAGCCACGTGCACATCTTGAATCGGCCGTCGCAAGTGATGGCCGTGAGTCCGGGAGTGACCGTGAGCGTCCCGGTCTGGGGCGCTTCGCGGCCGGGCATGTCCACGCTCACGCGGTACGTCCCCTGCGGAACCTCGCGCGAGCCACCCGTGAGAGTGAATGTGCCACCATCGCCCGAGAGCGTGACGGTGGCGGTGGTGTCGGGCTTGAGGATCAGGCGAACTTGCGCCTTCTCCTCGACACTGACGGCGGCCTCGGGAGGAGGCTGAACCACCACCCTGGGGGTGGGGGTGGGCTTCACGACCGCGGTCGGGGTCGGCGTCGGAGTGGGTTCCTCGACGATCGGCGCGGCCGCGAGCGCCGGCAGAGACTCGGCCACCACAGGGATGGCCGACTCAACACTGGGCTCGACGATCGGCGCGGCCTCGACAACCGGCGCGGGACGCGTGGCGAACCACGCACCCACACCGACGCCCAGGACGAGCAGAACCGCCGTGACTGGAGCCACGACACGTCGCAAGAAGCGACGCTTGGCCGCCTGACGGATCGCGCCGATCTCGGCAGCTTCGACGTCCTGATCCACGATGGGATGAATCGTGCCCGCGTAGGACTCCGCGTCCTGGAACACGATTCCTTGGGAGGAACCCGTGACCTCGTATCCCGGCTGGGCACGGGTCGCTGACGGTTCCTCGGCCTGGTCGTCGAGGGAATCCAGGATGGAATTCCCTCGCAATGGAGCACTGCCCAAGGCAGGCGTCCCCTCAGGATCATCGGGAAGTAGTCCCGTGTCCAGGTAGATCTCGAGCTCGTCGGCCATGGCGGCCGCGCTCGGGAATCGGCTCTCCGGCTTCTCGCTGGTGGCCATGCGGATGACCATCTGGAGAACATCGGTGAGGTTCTCGATCCGCTCGGGATATGCCTCGATCTGCCGAAAGAAGGCCTCTGTCCCGAGCTTGCCGTCGGTGAGCATGACGTAGAGCGTGACGCCAAGGGCATGAATGTCTGCCCTGTGATCGATTCGATCGAGCTCGCCGTTGAGCTGCTCGGGGGGCATGTAGGCGAAGGTTCCCATGGCCGAGCCCTCGCGGGTCATCGACTTGGTTGCCTCGGCCACGCGCGCGATCCCGAAGTCGGTGATCTTGGGCGTGCCGTTCTTGTCGAACAGGATGTTCTGGGGCTTGATGTCGCGGTGGACAATCCCGGCATCATGCGCGGCCTGCAGACCCCGGAGGATCGCAATGGCCACTCGAACCGCCTGCTTGGGCGGCATGGCGCCGAACTTGGTCACGTGTTCCGCGAGGGTTCCTCCTTCGAGGTAGTCCATCACGATGTAGGGGAAGTCCCCCACTTCGCCCAGGTCGTGCACCTTCACCACGTTGGGGTGCGAGAGCTCGTGCATGACGCGCGCCTCGGTGTCGAAGCGCGATCGGATGATCCGCGACCGGAGCAGCTTGGGATGAACGAGCTTCATGGCGCGCTCACCGAATACACGGTGGCGCACCTTGAGCACGTACCCCGCCCCGCCCATGCCGAGGATTCGTTCGACGGTGTAGACCTTCAGAGGCGCGAGCATGGCCCGCACCTCTTCGAGCGCCTTGCGTTCTGCTTCTGTCATGGCGAAGCGGCCTCCTCTTGGTGCGGGTTGGTGAGCTGGGGACGGTGGCCCGGGCCGAACTTCACGTGGAAGCCGATCCCGAACCCCGTGAACACGAGCGCGGTACCGCCCGTGATGAGCGACGCCGTGCCCAGGCTGTTGGCCCTGGACTCGAGGTCGCCGAGCTGGTCGTCGGGCGTCGACAGGTCCTGGTACTGGGCCTTCGCGTTCATGGCGACTCCGTAGAGCACGCCACTCGCGATCGCGGCCACTCCGCCGGCGACGTACCAGGGACGCGGGTCCTTGATGATCGATGGGCGGCGCAGATCTTCCAGATCGATGCCGATGTCCGCGGCCGTGAGCCCGAAGGCGTTGCCGCTCCAGTTGGGAGTCGCTTCGCCCGGCTGGACGTAGCGGGTCTCCCGCAGGGTGTCGACCTCGTCCACGGTCTGGAAGACCTGAATGATGACGGGCGTCTGGCTGTAGCGCGCGGCATTGCGCACGCCTCCCACCAGGACGTAGCCGTTCATCGGGGGGTAGATCTTCTCGCCGTCGCCGTCCGGGAGCGTCTCGGCCTGGGCGTAGAGCGCGAGGAGCGGATGCCCCTCGCCCGCGACGTCCGTGGGGAACGTGTAGCCGGGCTGCAGCAAGAGACTCGCATGGAGCTCCCGCTTGGCCCGGGTGTAGCCCCCGGCGATGAACGCCTCCATGGCCATCAGGCGGTGAAAGGCGGCCGCGTCCTGCTTGGTGAGCGTCTCGCCGACGCAGGGCAGGATCTGGGTGCGCGCGAGGCTGGCCTGCGTGAGCAAGCCTTCGGCGTCCAGGTTGGCGAAAGCGACTTCGGCCGCGCGCCCGGCTTCGCCGAGTTGCGCGACGTGGGTCGGGGTCTCACAGGCGGCACGAGCCACCTGCGGGATAGTCAGGGCGAGCACGAACAGAGCGATGAACTTCATGGGGGCCTCCGGGAATAGGTCTTATAGGTCGTATAGGACCTATTAACTGCAAAGAGCGACGGCTTTTTTTAGCATTATTTGTCGCTTGCGTCAATGTTATGATGGACATGTTATGATGGATACCTACTTCGCCCCGACAAGTACCTTCAGGACCGCAAACTACTAACCGCATTCCTTCTCTTACGACCAGCCCACAAGCTGGTCGCTTTCACATCTTTATACTAATTATGCACAAAATTTTCTACACCATTCTGGCTACCCTCTTTTTGTCCGGCATACTGACTGTCTTCTTTTTAAACCACTCTTCCACATCGGACATCGTCATCAAGGACATCAACTGCCAAATGAGTCCGCCCCGCCTTATGGCAGATACAGGAATGTTCCGCTTACCAAGAAAAGGAAGGGAGGATGGCCCCATGCCGATACACTTCAAAGACGGGAGCCGTGATTTGTGGAACACCTCGACTTTCTGTGAGAATCAAATATTCCAAAACAATCTGATCGGCAAACCGTTTCGAATTGAATATAACCTCTTCCGCACAATTAGAGCCTGGGAAGAAAAGTAACGAGCACTTCAATTCAGCTTCAACACAAAGCAAGAGCTCCTATTGGATTATGAAGATTTCTTGCGACAAAGTGTAGATTCAAGACTTGACCCCAGTAACTTCCTTAGATATCCACAATCACCCGTTGACGCACGAAAAAAAATCTGATGTGATGGATGCAGAAGAACCCTCTCTCTTCACCAGATCAACGGGTTCTTCTTTTTGTTGGACGCCAACCAAAAGAGGTACATCATGCGTCGGTTCCTGTTCGTTCTTTCGCTCAGCTTGCTGGGCATCTGCAGCCTCATCGTCATCCATAGCCGTCTCAGCGGCGAGGTGGCAATGTCCACTGAGGTCAGCCAGATTGATCCGGAGACGATGCACACGCGATACGACATCGACCTCGAATCGCCCCAAGGGTTCATCGGAAACGTGTGCCCTCACGGACCCGTCGATCTGGGAGGCGACTACATAGTGGTTGTCCCCAACCACTAGCTCTCGCGCCGATACGCTCGGCGCTTTTTCTATATGAGGCATTAACGCTACATATAGAACCTATTATCCACAGACTACCGATTGACGCACGAAGAAAAATCTGGTGTGATAGAGATGTGTAGAGGTACCTGTCACTTTGATCGGTTCCTCTTTTTATTGGGCTTCAACCAGAAGAGGTGCGTCATGCGTCCATTCCTGTTTGTCTCTTTCTTCGTCAGCGCTTGTTTGCAGATCGGAGGCGACACGCAACGCCTCGTCGAATCGAATTCTGCTGAAATCGAAGCTGGGACGGCCTACGACATCGAAATCGAACCGCCGCTGGAACTCCCCGGCCACGTTCTTCTCCCGCCGTGCTTCGATATCCATTGGGTACGGTTGGAAAACGAAAAGACCGGTTTGACCGGTCTGTAGAATCACAGCGTTTCCCACGCCTGTGCACACACCTTCGCGGAGGGATCTCCGAGCGGGAGGATGCGCTTGAGAGTGGGAATGAACTCCTCTTCGGAAGCCGCGCAGACAGACGCGAGAGCTGTACGCTCATCCAGCCCATCGAGCAGGCCGTAACGGCGGCCGAACTCGCACTCCTTCTGGTACGCCTCACGCTCGGCGTACCATTTTTGTTCGCAGATCCCAGTCAAATCCTTGTCCGGCCACGGAACGTCCAGGAACGTCTCTTCCGGGATCGTTTTGTCGCGCCACTGCAGGTAGTGCTGGTACTCGTGGTAGATGACGAGCTGGGAACGCGCGTCCTGACCACGGACGAGCTTCGGATCCATGGAGATGACCGAGTGAACCTGCCCCGTCTTGCGATCCAGATGGCGGACGAACGCTGCGGAAACTCCATTCGGACTCCAGTTCGTCCGAACCTGGAGGGAACGGATGAGTCCAGGCAGGTCATCGCGCACCTCCGGATCTGGATGCGTGCGGAAGAAGTCGAACATGGCGGTCTCGAGGCTTGGCTCCGAGACGACCGCGGTGTGAACCGCGATCGGTTGGTCGACGACGGGCTGGTTGGTGTGAACTGAAGTCGACGGCTTTCCGACGACCACGAGCAGGCCGATGAACGCGAGAACGATGATGATCCAGGGTCGCATGGGAACCTCCTTGGTTTGTGGTTTTGCGACGAGATACAATACCGCAAAATTTCCTTTGTGTCAACCAACGACCACGATCATTTATGATTTGACCGTCCGTTTTTGTGAAAGCTTCATCCGTGACCGGCGTCTGCGAGACCAGATGGTGCACGCGGCCCGATCGGGAAGGCAGAACATCGCAGAGGGATGCCAAACATCAGGCACATCAAAAAAATCGGAAATGAAGCTTGTCGGAGTGGCGCGTGCCAGTCTGGAGGAACTGTTGTTGGATTACGAAGATTTCCTGCGACAAAGAAGCCTGAACATTTGGGACAAGAATGATCCGCGCGTTCAGGAAATCCGCGCGCTAGCGTATGAAGTAAATAGGTCCTATAGGACCTATATGACCTATTACCTCTCCCAGGAAAGCACGGCTAACACACTGATCTGCCTAATCCATCAGGCAAATTATTTACTGGATCAGCAACTCCGCGCGCTTGAAAAGCAGTTTCAGAAAGAAGGCGGGTTTACGGAAAGGTTATTCCGGTATAGGTCCAATAAGTCCAATAGGACCTATTAACTATCCACATCCTGCCCACAATTTTTGTCAAAAATGGCTGATTTCGATGTATCTCGAAAATGTGCAGTTGCCACGTCAACGAACGCCTGCCGCCGCAGACCGACTACCGGTTCTAGACCGGCTCGCAGACGCCAATCGGGACGACTGGACACGGAGGTGCACAGGCACCTCTTCTTTTTTTTCTGGTAGCAACCCGCCCAACATCACGTCGAGCGACCGACTTCGGATCCATCGTCGACGCATCGTCTGCGCGAGGTCGCGTAGCGCGGGATAGGAGGGCTGTCTCCTTGTGCCAAACCGCTTTCTCCACTCCGGACTATTCAGGATCACCGTATTGAACGCTTCGGAGAGTTCCCAAAGCCGATATGTGTTCTTGGTGTGTTTAAGATGAGGGTACCGCCGGTAGACATACTCGTAGAAGGCGAAGTGGAGCATCTCATGGATCATCATCTCCACCGGGTGTTCATTTCTGTAAAAAATTTGAAAAACCTTGTGTGGGATGTCTCTTGTATTACAATTCCACATCGATGGAGAACAGGTGTATGTGCCGGGAGGCGGAAATCCTGAACCAAACAACTTCTTTGCGAGAAGAAAAAACGTTTTGGATGTGCGCCGCCATGTCCGTTCGAAATCTCCACGCGCTTTTTCGAGTTCTTCACCATGCTCACGGTAGAAACGTTTCGTGTACGCGATGATGACGGTTCGCGTCAAGCGCCTCGTGCGCAAATCCGGATGCGGCGCAAGGATTCCACATCTTCGAAAGTCGATGCCTCCGGCTTTAACGGTACGAAATGCCAATCCCACATCCACGTCGATGGTCTTGCTAATCTTGAAGACGAGTTTCGGTCGATGCATATAAAAAAGTGGTAAGACATCTTCATCTTACCACTGCGACGCGGTACTGCCGACACGTTCACAGCCGGTCGTACAACGACCAGACCATGTACTCCAGCGTCCGCTCGGAGAAACCACGATCTGGTTTCCGCACCCGGCGCAGTCGAACGGGTACGGCGTGCCCTCCGCGAAGGCCCGCACCTTCCTCCCCATGCGATCTTCGTTGATGCCGATCGCGGTCAGCGATTCGTATCCGCGGATGAGCGCGGCGGCAACCGCCTCGGGGTAATCCGGAGACAGAGAGAACGGGGGAACGGGGCGCACGATGTTGAACCCGACGCTTGAAACCCCCGCTGCCTTGACCCACTGCAGGAGCGCGTCGAAGCGCGCGACGCTCGTCTCGCCGAGCGTGCAGGAGATGCCCACGCGCGCACCGGCGTCCTTGAGCGTCTCCAGTCCGCGCACGATCTCCCGATACAACGTGTCCCTCCCCTGGAGACGGAGAGGCGAGGTCAGCTCCTCCGGACCGTCGAGCGAGACGACCGCGGTGACATCGTGTGTCTTGAGAAAACGCGCGATGTCTGCTGTAACCCGCACCCCGTTCGTGATGAGGGTCATCTGCGTTCCGGCGGGCAGATCCCCGACCGACCGCAACGTCTCGATGGTCTCCATGGCGGACTTCACCGCCGGGAGGTTGAGCAGAGGCTCGCCACCATAGAAGATCACCTGTGGCTGTTCAACACCGCTCAAACGGATCTGCTTCGCGAAGAAGCGCACAGCCGCGTCCGCGCGTTCGGGTGTCATCTTTTCGGTGCGGTAGCCCGCAGGCATGTTGTTCTTGACGAAGCAGTAGGAACAGGAGAGGTTGCAGGCATCCGTCACGAGCAAGTACATCACCGCCACGGCGGGGTGACCGAGGTAGCGCTCCTGGACTGCGGCTAGCTGCCGGTCATCCTCCGCTTCGTCCGTGATCAGGAACTTCTTCGCACGGAGCTTGGCGAGCAGATCCGTGGTCTCCGCCGCGCTCAAGGGCGACGATGCGAGCACGTCGGTCGAGCTCGCACTCCGTCGCAACATGTCGAGCAACGACCCAAAGTCCAAACCCAGATAGACAGGACTGATCCCCAGCGCGTGATAGAGACAGAGTGCGTCTCCCCTCGCGAACACATGACAGAACCGGGACAACCCGAGTCGTGCATACTCACCGGTCGACTTAATGGTCTTTCCCACTGTATCGCTCCATGACCGTCAAATCTCGACGGTTAATGCTGTTAATGAACCACCCATGCTTAATGATAAAAAAAGTGAAAAGTCAAAACACGGAATGTATCCAAATGAAAAACCTATCCACAGCTTAAGAACATAATCTGTCAAAACAGACTGAAATTGAGGCCTTTCTAGCGCATTGCTATTGACAAAACTCAAAAAATAAGGCCAAATGGAGCTAGAAAGTAGTACCTTCACGCCCCGCGAGGGGCTCCCTTCCAACAATCCCGCTCCCGCGTCGAACGCGGAACGGGGCAACTCGAGGTGACTCCATGACCCGCACCCTGCTGGCCATCATCCTCCTGCCCCTCGCCTTCGTCGTGGGGTGCGGGGATCCGACCGAGTGCGAGTCCGAGGACTGCACCGGCAACACCGACTGCGTCGGCGCCGACTGCGGCGACGATGACGACACCGGCCCCGGGCCGGACGAGTTCTCCGCAACCCTGCGGTCCGTGGCCCCCTACGGGTGGGTCGGCGACCACCGGATCGAGATGATCGAGCCGGAGGAGGAAGATCTTCCGCCGATCTGCACCGACACCAACGAGTGCGACAGGGAGCTGACCTCGGTCGGCAACTACCGCGTCAACCTCCAAGGTGACACCTGGGACTGCGTCCCTCAGGTCCAGCTCGTGGACGTGAACGATCTCGACCTGACCGTCGCGGTCTCCGACGCGTGGCTGGGCGAAGGCGCCTGTGGCCTCGCCCCCGAGGGCGAAGACGGTGGGTGGGAAGTCTACACGGACGTCGCCGACCAGGTCTGGATCCACATCGACAACGACGGTGCAGTGGTCACCGGTGATACCTTCTTCTACGAGGACGACGAGTACCTCCTGGAGGGGACGATCACTCTTCTGGAGGAGTCCTTCCAGGTCTACTTCCACCGCGTCGTCGAGACCGGTGAGACCGAGCGGACGCTCAACATCCCCCTGGAGGACTGACCCTCCACTGCCCGCCTCCCGGCGGCACGACGCGCGACTCCTCCCCAGGGGTCGCATTCTTTTTGTCTGTGTTATTGCGCCTGCCCGCCATAGCCTCGGCGACGGCGGGAGGGAGCGACCTGCCGGCAGGCAGGCAGGAGCGACCGAAGCAATCCTCCGGCTTGTCGAAGGATTGCTTCGTCGGTCGATGACTCCCTCCTCGCAATGACGAGGGATAGAAGGAATGAGGACAGACACAAAGACAGGCCGCGAAGGCCTGTCTTTTGAGTTCACCTGCTCTGCTTTGATTCATCTACTCTGCCAGAATGTAAACCGCTCCGTCATAATTGATCCAAGGGTTCACCACTCCCCCACTATAATCATCGCAGGAACTGTCAGGATTGTTTTCTGATGGACAATCCTCAATATTGCACTCATCTTGATCAACCTGCGGCGGTCCGACATCAGTCACCCCCGTATAACACCCCTCCGTATCATCTGCCCCAGCTGTACACGTCCCCGTGCACCACCCCCAATTATCCATAACGTGGACACGCGGCTGGTAGACACAGTAGCTACCCTCAATACAAGGTGAATTGAGCAGACGGCCGTCTTCGTCGAATTCACAGGCGCGATCAGACAGCGCTGAGAGCCGGCCGGTCGTGCAGGTGTAGTCGTGCGTAAAGGCGATGTAACTGCTGGTGCAGGCGTTGGGTAACTCTCCGAACGTGTTCGACAGTTCACTGCACTGCTCCGCATTGGAGATCGAACTGAGTCCTCGGTGATTCCTATAAAAATTATCACCGGTTATAGAACCGCTGTAGGATCCAAACGGCCATGGGTTTGAATCTTCACCACCGATGCCGGCCACGTTGTCGCCCCAGTCAACGATCACGCGACGAATCGGCATCTGATCCGAGTCGGCAAACGCATAGAACGACACTGTCACACGTTTCGAACCCTCCCCTTCAATGTCCTCGCTGTCCGTCTCATTCACCGAGAATTTATCCTTCACACCCTCATAGCACTGCGTCCCATCGCAATCTCCTATGGACCATACTTGTGGCACAAATTCCTGCGCATCTTCCCTGACCCCACGCGTATCCCAATCCCATTCACCGTATTCATCTGAGAAATCATCATAATTCTCCTCAGTATAGTATGTAAACTCTCCAGCAATCTCATCGCCCTCGAATGCCTCACTGGGGTCTATCTCGCGAATGTTGTCGTAACCATCCTCAAACTCAACGATGCCGTACATCTTGTTAAACAATTGTGAAAGGCGCGCGAGTGCGGTTGTTGGGGTGCCGCTACTTAACACGGTTCCGCTTGTAAATTCAGGTTCGATGACGCGGCAGGCATACAGTGGACCTTGATCCAAACAATCTGCCAGAGATGATCCACTTTCATTCAAACAACTTCGAACGTTTGTACAGAAGTTCACTTCACACGTTACATCATCTGGATCATCCGTTCCGCACTGTTCACCATTATTAGGCCCACCCTGACAGGATCCCGCACAGTAACCACCACCTGGAGCACATGAATCTGCTGGTGCTTCATCTGTAGGAATAACACAAGCATTACCTGCAAAGTCTCCTCCTACACACTGAGGGTTCCCACATTCGATAGCGCTTCCGCCATCCCAGTTACACATGGCTTCACTAGGAGTTCCGCTACTAGTGCCACAAAGACACGTAGATGGATCCTGACACCAGTCTTGATTAACCAATGGGATATCCGTTGACTGGGAAATGTTCACAAAGGCCCTGGCATCTTGGAAGTCGGAAGCATTTGCCACTGCTTCTGTACCAGTGGGAAAATCGTCTATCTCACATGATCCATCCACAAGAGGAAGTCTCAAAATTGCAGGATTATTCTCATCCTTACACATCAGGATTCGATGAGGACTTGGGTCTGCAACTGCCTCCATGTTCAACCAGTCTATCGCACGACCATAAGGAATAAGAGCCGTTGAATACGAATACCCCAAATGTTCTAGATCAGTACCTTCCAACGCCGGGAATGCCGTCTGCTCCACAAACAATCTGTCTGTCCAAGCGGCATTGTAGCTCTCAAATTCCCCATCCTCTTCAGGTGTTTTGTTAGAAACCTTAACGGTGGTTAAACAAGCTGGATAGGACTCGTAGCCCATGAACAAATTTCGATATCCCTTTGTTCTTGTACCATCAGAGGCAAAGATCCCATCGATACCAGTCACCACTTCCTCATAATCTTCATTTGCATACTGATAATATTCATCAATGCTATCCGTCACTCCTTGCACAGCACAATCATCATAAAAATCATGCGCCGTGGCAAAATCAGAAGGCATCATGACATAAATGTTCATGTCAGGAGTGTAGGGATTAGGCGCATAGTAATCCTCAATACTGCTCGGCGTTACGATATATCCCTCACCTGTGCCGAATGCACCACCCCAACGTTCTGTTGGAATCTCGCACGGCGTTCCAGCTGGTTGAGTTTCTTCTGTCGCTATCTTGTACGATCTCTTTGGTACACAGAAATAGGGGCAATCCATATCGTTAAGACCATTATCCTCACACTGTCTGTCCCCAGAAGATGTTACAGATTGATTCCCACACCCAGTCATCACCGCAAAATACCCTTCCGGACAAAATACAGCGGCAATACAATCATCTTCCCCTGATGCAGAATCCGTAGCCGAATCACTTCCATCGTTACCTATGCTATCTGACTCATCACGAAATGCTGGCCAAGAACCATCGTTACACAGGTTATCCTGCACCTCCGCACACGCAATCGATGATGTCCAAACATTGTATGCGGTTCCCACCTCCGCGCAGTAATACGTATCCTGTGGTGCGAAGCCTGCAGATGTATACTTCGCATACAAATCTGTGGCGCCGGTAAGCTGATCGACCGGGAGCCACGTTAAGCAGGCCTGATCCTCCGGCTGGCTTGAGCCTAGCGTCTGAATGGACGAATCTTTCTCGATGCAGTATCCCGACCAGCCGTAGACAGAATCCACGCGACTCACAAGCGAACAAATTCCCGCTTGTTCGAAATCCTCATCGCTATCTGTACTGATAGAACAGTCGTCATCGTTGATACAAGGAATCCCTGCAACAGGACCACCGGAACAAATTCCTTGTGGCACACCATCCACACCTGTCCCCAGTCCAAAGTATCGGTATCCTGTCCCGTCCCCGTACTCGGCCTTATCGTAGGAACAACTACAGTCCACAACATCTCCGTTTTCATCCAGCGCGCAGACCGTCGAATCCTGGAAGCCATTCACGAAGGTGTACGGAATTGCCGCTTGATTCACTGGGCTTGAGGTGAGATCTGTACTCACCTGACCGGCCGAGTATCCGTCCGCGTCCATCTCATCCGTTGTGGTTCCGGCACTATCTGTATCCACTCCCGCATCACTATACTGTCTCCATTCCGTCACCACATCCTCCGGGAACGGCGAGTCGATTTCTGGGTACGCCCGACAGGCCTGCTCGCGGGCGTCATCTGCTTCAAGTCGATCAGCGTAGCCGTCGCCGTTGCCATCCGTGATGTCTGCCAAACAACGGTCGTTAAAACAGGAACCCACCGTCGACGTCGAAGCGGGCACACAGTCTCTTTGTGAACCACACGCACTCGAAGTCACACACGCGTTTCGCTCTGCCACGTCTGAAGTCAGCTCATCCACGCAGACAAACTGCGCCGGATCACACACATTCGTTGGCACGCTCCCTCCGGCGGTCACCCCCACACAGTCCGTATAGACCCCGGCCTCCGTAATATCATCGGGATTGCACGAACAGTCATCGTTCACGCAATTCGTATCTCCCGTCGCCTGGCAGTATCCCACCACACATGCCTCATCATCCGCGCAATCATCGATTGACGCGCAAGCGGCTCCGGAATCTTCACACGTTCCAACCGTACACGATCCTCCATTTCCATCGCCGGACTCGGTCGAGTCACATGGCCCGGCGTTATAGACAAGGCGATAGTCCGTTGAGGACGCGTTGGCACAGGCGAAATAACAGTCATTGGTCGCTGTATTACACACGCCTGACATATTGTCGCCTATACAATCCGAATCCGTCGAACACGCGTTACCAGTGTCATCGGGACAATCCTCATATGTTCCGCAGGCAAGCGGAAGCCCTGGATCTCCTTCCTCCGCAAAGTCAATGCAAGACTCTGCTTCTTCGCAATCATCGTCAGAGTCACAAGATGTGCCAGTACTGGAACAATACCCTACGAGGGCTCCCCCAGAATCATCCACGCACACCGACTGCGCCGCGATGTT
The DNA here is from genome assembly GCA_038065075.1 of Patescibacteria group bacterium. Lineage (GTDB taxonomy): Bacteria > Patescibacteriota > Patescibacteriia > UBA9934 > GWF2-40-263 > UBA12478. Next base: position 36,930 of record JBBTRQ010000004.1, on the reverse strand, counting down.
GTACTGATCGTAGAGTTCGACAGGGAGTTGATTGGGAATGGAGTTTCCAGAAAGCTCATATCCCGACCAGCTCACATCTCGAGCGGAATACTGATACGCGGAGAGGACCGTCGAATCGCGCTCACTCCACTCTGAGCAAATCGCTCGATCCCCCTGCTGTTGACCTTCCACGCACAAGTTGATCGAGTCACAGATCGTGTCGTATTTATTCGACGAGGTGTTCCAGCTGGTGCGCGAACTCTCACACGCAAGCCACGCGGAGCACGAACGATCCCGCGCCACTTTGAGAATTTCGTTGGTGTCGTCTGAAAGGGCATACGTTGACGACACGTCTGCACAGGTTCCTATCTCTTCATCTCCTTCATAGGTCGTGAGGGTAGGACAATCTGCATCCACAAAACAAGACCTCTCGACCCACGACACAATCCCAGTCTGCTCTGCATCGTCTGTCGTCAGCGAATCTCCCATTTTCAAAGAATATCCACATCGTCGCGCGCACAAATCCACTTCGGTGCTCGTACCCGCAACCGCGGCATCCGCCGACGAAATCTCGAATATCCCCCCGTCCTCGGTGGTACAGCTGATGGGATCGACAAGGTCGTTCTTTTGCGTGCCATAGAACACATCCGCGTGCGTCGAGAGCACGTAGCTGGCACCCGCATTGTAGATAAGTTCAGAGACGGACGTGTTGTTGAACAGCGCGCATCCAAACTTCTGACTCACCTGGCCGTTACAGCGTTGGTTGTCGGTGAGCTCTTCTTCGCTCAAGAGGTCGTCGTTGGTGAAGTAGTAGGACTGGCCGTCTTCGTTGAGGCCTCCGCCGGTGTCTACCACATCGATAAACTCGGTACACAAGTCATACTTGCTATCACAGCTTCCCACCCAACCATCGTAGTAGTCCCAATAATCCAAGTCGCCATCATCTTCGTCTCCATTGGTCCATACTCCAAATGCCTCACCAGCAATGAGATACGCATCCTCTACTCCATAATCAAACGCGCCATCGTTGTCTTCATCGGTCCAGTAACATGGCTCAGTCGTTTCCGAACGGAACCACCCGGAATACGCCCGATTGTCGATGGTGATGCTCGTCTTATATTCGCAGGTCTTGTTTAGCGGATCTTTAAAATAGAAGTTCCCGTCCTGGGTGGATTCCCACTCTTCACAGAACAACGCTTCGTTGCTACACAAAATGTTGTCGTAGTCTCCTGGTAAGTTGATGTAGTAGACCGATTCGAAGCTCTCCACCTCGCTCTGATCCTGCGCATAGGTAGGATCTCCCAGCTCTTGGCAACCCATCGCACTTGAGGTACACGCGTAGCTATCATCCTCAACGATGTACACAGGGACGTCGCCAGGAACAACAACAGCCTCGGGACCAAACACGATTCCGAAATTCCCATCGGTCGGAAGCTCGCCTGGGAACGCCTGATCCGTATCAAACGTGCAGTACCCTTCTCCGGCAGAGATGGTGCAGTATTCGATGCTGTCGACTTCGCAGGCGGTGTTGGTGGTCACGATCTCATCGTCGGCAAAATCCGTGTCAGTCGAGTAGACACAACGCGCGTTGTAAATCTGCGTGTAGGGAGATTCTGAATTGGCCGTCGCATAGAACCCATCACATCCCACGACCTCCTCGGAACACAGATCCGAGAACTGATACAGGTCGACATCACTGCCGTTGTGATCGGTATAGGCCTCACAGCCAAGATAATACTGATCTGAATCGACTCCCCCTGGTGTCTGATCACAGGTCGATGGCACCACCCATGAATCTTTGATGACGGTTATATTCTCCTCCACCTGCTTGAGAGTGACGTTGTCGAGGTAAAACTCATCGTTTGCATCGGTGGCGAATCGAATCACCGCGTTCTCGTCGAAATCATCGTAAGAGGATGTATCCACAGGACCCAACGAGTACAACTGCCACGATCCATCCAGCGCGACAGGGGTCAAATCAGAAGGACCGTTGATGGCCGCGTCCGGATCCACAAAGTCATGCGTTGTTCCAGCTCCCCCCTCTTCTTCAAACGTCACATACAAGTCGCCACTGCCCTTTGCCCAGAACTCCAGGACGAACGTCTTGCCAGCGACAAGTTCCCCAGTAAGTGCTCCACAGCTCTCTTCTCCATCTCTGACGGTACAGTCCTCATCATCCGACCCGTCGCCGTCGACATCATCGGTTATGTCACAGCCGTTGCTACTTACGGTCCCACCGTTCCCTGTGCAGGACGTCGAGTCATCTTCATCGTACGTCTCGGTTGTTGTGGTGGAGTCAAGATAAATTTGTGTGGTTTCGATGCCGGCCATGCCAGATGACGGCGCTAACACATACAACGAGTGCCCTTCCGTGGCGACCGACTCGTTGCTGATCGAAATCTCATCAGGAGTCGAGAGATCGGCCATAACGAAATCTTCGTAGGTGCCTGCTTCAAAAGTCTCGTTGAGAATCGTTGTGGCGTTGCGGCCGGTGCCTCCGGTGTACTCGCGGCAACCGTTTTGCTCGGAGGGACACTCGGTGGATTCCTCAGGCAGAACGTAGTAGCGGCAGAACCCCTGGTCGGTCCAGTAGCCACCCGAGTCCTCACAGTCTGTCTCCTCGCCCGCGTCCTTCCGATACGCCGCGCACTCATCGGAAATCGAAATCGTATCCGAGTATTGGCGGTAGTGGATGTTTCCTTCCGTGTCGAAAAACTCACGACAATCCGGATTATCAAAAATGTCATCGTGCGAGTCACATTCGTCATTCGCCCAGACGTCCGTGTTCATGACGATATTACTATCACGACACACAACCTCATTCTCTGAATTCATTTGGATGTGCGTACACGGAGCAAGCTCGGGATCTGTTTCTTCAAATCCTGAATCGATAAAGGTATCTATGGCACCCGAATAGTTAGACTGAAGAAGATTCCATGTCTGAAGCTGATAGCCTTCATTGTCCGATCCCTCCCAGGTGAAATACGTCGCGGGAGTCTTGTTGGCGCTGGTCGCGTCCGCGATGTCATTGCTCAAACAGAATCGGAGGTTCGTGTAGTATTCGATCCCCTCTCCGCCGGCCTCGACCGTTCCAAGATTTGTATACGAATCACATCCGACGTACTGCTCGGAACACGTGCTGGCGCTGTCGGCGATAAAGTACAAGGGGAATTCCTCACTCTCATAGTCCGTCGCCTCCTGTTTGTAGGTGGTGTATCCCACGCATTCGCTTGGACACTCGTCGAGCTCGGAAATAATCGCCGGCACGTTGGGATCTCCATCCTCTGGCGTGTAAAGACTGCAACCGACTTCCTGCGCGGAACACACTTGCGCGTATGAGTCGCACGCCGCCGGATCCGTCTCGTCACCCGTACAACCTAAGTAGGCAGGGGCAACCTGGTAATGCACCGCGGATGGCGAGCCACTATATCCTTCGGCAAAAATACTTGCGTCCTCTCCAAGCTCAAGTTGAACGGCATCCACATAGACTTCATCCGAAGAGGAAGAAGGAGCTCCAAGTGAAATCTGAATCTGCTCTGTCTCCTCAGGGACAGTAAACAAACACTCGACACGCTCGAAATCGCTCGCCGAAGGCGCTGGGCTCATCTGATACCATAAGTCCGTCGAGCTCCAACTACAATCTCCATCGTAGGATGTTCCGGCAGCACTCACCTCCACCCCATCCTCATCTAAAAACACCAAATGAACCAGTCCTGTCGCACCACTGGTTGCCGCCTGGAAGTATGCGCTAAACGTATAAAAATTTTGATCCGCCACGTCTATAAACTGCTCAAGGTGCATGGTCGAACTTGGCGTGAGCGCCGCCGATGCGTCCCCAAACTCCGACACGGACGCGTCCAGGATCAAGGTGCCTCCTAATGGTACCCACCCGTCTGGTGTTCCATCTCCATCTTCGTCATCTTCAAAGGAAGGGTTACGAACCGTGTTGAGGTACAGCGTCTCGGCAAACTCATAGAGCTGGGTGCACCCAACATCTTGATCGCTACACTCGGTCGCGTCATTGGTGAGATACAACCGATCCTTATACGTTTCTGGTTCCGCATCACGATCAGCCACAACGTAATCATCCCCGCTTGGTAACCATTCGTAAGAGTCATCGACAGGATCTACTGTTCCGGCGTCTTCGAAATATTTGTTGGTACGATACCAACGACAACCGGCGTTATCCTGATCGCACACACTGTAATCAACCGTACTGACCAAGAAGTCCCCGTCATCACCCGACTCCGAATTGGTGAACGAAAGACAGGTCGCGTATTCCTCCGGACATTCCGCTCCCCGGAAACGCCAAACATTCTTTTCCTGAACGCAGTAGCCGTATCCGTCCACGCAGTTCCCGTCGTTGTCCTCGCCAATACAGCTTGGCGTGTCCACACATTCCGAATTGCGACCATTCGACAACGTGGAAATGCGAATCTCACCGCTTCCCACGGCCCGGCACTCGGACTTTGGATACTTCAAGACCCAATTGGGATCGATAAGGTGGCACCAGCTACTTTCGGAATCTGACGCGCCCTCCGGTCCGATCGTCCCATCCTGTGTACAATCATTGAACCCGTCGATGACTTCCTGAAGCGTTGCTGGATTTGATTCGCTGTTGCGCTGAGCGGCAAGTTCCCAACCAATAGGCAACACGCGCGCCTTGCGAAGTTTCACGAGGTTGCCGTAGCAGTAGCCGTAGGTATAGCAAAAAGGGTCTTGGTTGGCGGCTTCGTTGTCAGGCGGGATGAGCGGCCAATCTCCGTCCAGGAGTCCCTCGTCGATCGCTTCTTGCACCGTAAGTGGAACTCCCGCCGTTCCGCGGTTCACGGCCGCCAAAAAGTTCACGTCCATGACACAACTGTTGAGTGTGCGGTTGATGGTCCCTTCGGCCGTACACACAACGAACTCCGAAAGGGCATTATACTCCGTTGTTGCAATCGGATTAGTAGCGATAATGGACGCGAAACGTTCCTGAGCCACGTCTTTATCCCCGGATCCCGGAGCTTCCAAATCAAACGGATTCACAACCTCTGTCTCAAACAACCCCGTGTAAATACGATCCAAAAGCTTAGAAAGTAAAACGTTTGTAAACGTGGAAGCGGTTGAAAGAGCTAACCCACCTATCAAATCGCCGGCATTGGCCAGCTCACCTACGCGGATCTGTTCACCTGTCTCTTTTGATTTTGCCAACGCCCCCTCAAAATCTGCCTGAAGCGTTTCAGAAGGTGTTTTGATGTTTCCCGTGACGAAGTCTGTCACGTTTTTGTAGGTACTCTTGTTTCGTTCCAAAAACTGCAGGAGCTTTTGCTCGTGAATTTTTTGATCGATCGCGATGTTGATGCGCAGGGTGGCCGTGAGCTCGTTTTGCCCTGGCTTGAGTGCACTGGCAAAGGAGCTCAAGATAGCATCTTGTCTCCCTTCGGGATCTGCATATCGCTGGTAAACGCTTGCCCCAAACGACTCCCAGTTGCTGATAATCTCCATGAAATCACATTTGGGTTCAGTCGGTTGGTACTTCTGCTTGATCCCCATCTTTAGAGAAAGCTGAAGAATATCGCCTAAATCTCCCCCTGGCTGGCAAAGGTTGAATTCGATCCCCAATTTACTCGTTGAAAGTTCTGAGATGCTACCTATGGCCTCACCCGCCACCTCTAATCCGAGCTGGCTGAAGGCTTCAGAGGGTGTTTGATTGTAGAACAAAGAATCCTCACCCGGGCCACCTGAGGCGATCGCCACGCGGCTTCGTACGCTAAACGATTCAAGACAAACTGTGAAAGATTGAGGAGTGCCTGGATGAGAGCAATGCGGAAGGCTGGGGAAAAAATCTTTTCACCCACGGTCTTTAAACTGTTGTTGATTCCCTTTTGCGGACAAGGTGTTCCGACCATTCCACCATTTAGACATCCCCCCTCAGCCGCTCCAGCCGCGACCTCTGCTAACACATTTCCCTCCTTAACCTGGGCGTATGCTGGTGTGACAAATCTCAGCAGACCAACAGTCAAAAACGTAAACAAACAAAAAGTCAGAATCCCCGCCCCTACCAAACGTTTGTGTTTGCGTGTCAGAGACGCCATACCTACTCGGTCGTATTTACATACTCCTCCAAGAGTCCTGAATCGGACGCCTGATCCAATGCCCCATAGAAAAAGGCCTTGAGCGTCTCATCGTCAATGAGGTCAAGCTCTTCCTGACTCATGCCGGACTCCAAGAGCGCGGCGCGAATCTGATCCATGGTGGCCTGTTGGAAAAACGTCGAGATCTCCTCTTCCGAATCAAACGTCACGCTTCCGGCATCCAGAATTTGACCCTCACCCAAACCTTCAATGAACGCGTCCGCGGCGGAAGTTTGCGCAACCCCCTCGGCAGAGCCGGCAACCAACCCGCAATTCTTCCCTGTTGGACAGTTGGGGTTATTGCCTGAATAGACTTCGTCCTTGTCGTTAAATCCATCCGAGTCAGAGTCGGCGATGTAGGGACTGGTCTTGTACACGTAGAGTTCATCGTAGTCGACCAAGCCATCTGCGTCTGTGTCCTTGGTCTTGGCTTCCTCCATCTCTTTGGCGTCGCGCTCATCCGAGGTCAAAAATTCCTCTCCCGTATAGAACGCCGCGATCTGTTCTTGAATCGGTCGCATCATGTTGGCGCCAAATGACTGCGAGCCGAATACCACACCGCCCAGACCTAAAAACATCAAAAGACCAAAAGCAACCTTTTGCTCGGTCGACAGAGGCGAGACAGGCTTGAGTCGCAACCGTTGTGTAGCCATGGATCCATTATAACAAAATACGGGCTAACCAAGGATGTGGGTAAGTGCGATCCAGTTTTCCACAGTCAGTGCTTCCGCGCGCGCGGTTGCAGGTAGTCCACAGGCTACAAGAGCCTCTTTCACGGCTGAGGAGCCCTTACGGTGGACGCCTTTGAGATTGCCATGCAGTTGCTTGCGAGGCGAGGAAAACCCGAGCTTTGCCAAGGCAATAACTTCTTCTGGATCCATCTCCCCTATGGCAGGAACATCGTACAGATCCAGACGTACGACCGCGGAGTCGACTTTCGGAATGGGACGAAACGCTCCTGCCGGAACGTTCACCACACGTCGGCACTGTGCATATAACTGACAGACGACCGAGAGCAGACTCATGTCGGGTGGCGCGGCAAGGATACGATCGGCAACTTCTTTCTGGAGCATGAGAACCATGCGCGAGGGTTTTAGTTCTGTCGTCAGGAAGTGGCGGAGAAGATCGGAGGTGATGTTGTAGGGGATGTTGGCAACGAGTTTGTAGGGGGTCTTATGGTGGTAGCCCCAGGCTTTCTCGCCCGCCAAAGCTTTAGCGACGGCGGGAGCCTGGGTTCGATCGAAATCAAGAGACAGAACATCGCCTTGAATGAGCTCAATAGTGTCGCCGAATTTCTCGCGCAGGGGCGCGATGAGAGACTTGTCGGCTTCCACGGCGATGACGTGAGCGCCCGCGTTGACGAGTGCCTGTGTGAGTACGCCTGTTCCTGGACCAACCTCAAGCACCGTCTCCCCTCTTTTAATCTCGGCGGCGTCGATGATCTTCGCAACGACTGTTTCGTCGACCAACCAGTTTTGACCAAAATGTTTTTTTGCACGAGGATGCATATCGTCCAATTCTGGTAGCCCATTGCGGTAGCCCCGGGCTTTAGCCCGGGTGCAGCCGCAACCCAGGCTAAAGCCTGGGACTACCGTTAAATGAGAACCTCTCCCTGTCGTAAAACTTCTGGATACCCGTAGTCGTCCACCCCGACAATCGTCGATGGTAACTGTGGCTCCAAAACTCCCCCGTCAAGGTATATGTCCGGGGTGTCACCGAGTTGTGCGCGAACATCTTCAACCGTATAGCACGCCGGCTGACCCCCAAGATTTGCACTTGTCGACACAATCGGTGCGTCGAGCCCTTCGCTGAGCGCTCGGGCCACGGGATGTGAAGAGACTCGGATAGCCACGGTTCCATCTCGAACGACCCCCGATGCCAATCCTCCAATGGCTGGCAGGACGAGTGTAAGTGGACCCGGCCAGTACTGCGACGCGAGTTTCTCAAGCCCGCGAGGAATCCCTGCGAAACGCTCAACCATCTCACGGCTCGCCGCAATGAGCGGCAACGACTTCTCCTCGTTACGACCCTTGATTTCAAAAATACGAGCGACGGCTTTCTCGTTCGTCGCGTCCGCGGCCAACCCGTACGCCGTCTCGGTCGGAAAGACAACCACCCCGCCCTGTTTTAAAACGGCAATAGCTTCTAGAATTAAACGCCCCTGAAGGGGCTGTGAACTACACTTCATAGGGCCTTTCTTGCCCGCCATAGCTTCAGCGACGGCGGGAGGCCCGTTTAGATGTTCTTGAACCACAAAACGGTTTTCTTGAGCCCGTCCTCAAGCGACACTTCTGGCTTCCATCCAAGTTCCTTCGCGGCTTTGCGAGCGTCCAGCGCCGAGCGCATCACCTCTCCCTTGCAAGCTGGGCCATGAAGCTCTTTTTGTTTGAACCCTGACAGATGTTTTATCTTTGCAAAGAGCGTGTTGACCGTCGTCTGCACACCAGTACCGATATTGAATGTCCCTGTCACGCTCTTATCCATGGCAAGCATGTGGGCGCGGACGATATCGGAGACGAACACGTAGTCACGCGTCTGCTTGCCTGTGCCGTTGATGACGACCTTTTGTCCCGCGAGCATCTGGCGCGCAAAGACGGAGATGACTCCGGCGTACCCACCACGCAGTGCCTGGCGTGGACCGTAGGCATTGGCAAGTCGCAGGACGACGTACTTCAAGCCATGAATGCGGTGCTCGAAATCGAGGTACATCTCGGCCGAGCGCTTGGCGATCGCGTAAGGCGAGAGCGGCTCGTCGGGAGTTTTTTCCGAATAAGGAGGTTTGAGCGTGTCAGGATACATCGCCCCACCGCTCGACGTAAAAATGAACTTCTTCACGCCGGCCTTGGCTGAAGCGTGAGCGATGTTGAGCGTGCCCATGACGTTCACGCGAGCGTCGGCTGGTGGATCTTCCACGGAACAGCGCACGTCAATCTGTGCGGCGAGATGAAACACGACATCGGGTTTCAAGCGAGCAACAAATTTACGAGCCGCCTCATCAACAATCGACATTTTGTAGAACGTCGCGTTGGGATTAAGGTTCTTTCGCGATCCCGCGGAGAGATCGTCGATCACGTACACCTTAATCCGTCGACGAATAAGCGCGTCGACAATGTGGGAACCGATGAACCCGGCCCCTCCTGTCACTAAAGCTGTTTTGTATTTTGGCATACTCCGATCCCCCTCCTTTTCAAGGAGGGGCTAGGGGTGGTTATGTGTTTTGTGTGAGTCGATTTCTCAAATACGCCTCCATAAACCCCTCAAGGTTCCCTTCGAGCACGCCTTCGGCGTCGGACGTCTCGAACTCTGTGCGATGATCCTTCACCATCTTGTATGGATGAAGCACATACGACCGAATCTGATTCCCCCACTCAGCCGACTGATACTCGCCCCGCAATTGGGTTTTCTCTTTCTCTTGTTCCTTGACTGCAAGCTGGTGGAGTTTGGATTTCAGGACTTTCATCGCCGTCTCTCTGTTCTGCAACTGCGATCGTTCGTTCTGGCATGAGACCGAGATATTGGTCGGGAGGTGAACGATGCGAACCGCCGAGTACGTGGTGTTCACGCTCTGCCCGCCCTTACCGCCACTCATGAAGGTATCGATGCGCAAGTCCTTGGGATCGATCTCGATCTCGGCCACGTCTTCCAGTTCCGGGATGACCTCGACAAGCGCGAACGTCGTGTGCCGCATCTTCTCAGCGTCAAACGGCGAGATGCGCACGAGACGATGCACGCCGGCCTCGCTCTTCAAATACCCATACGCCCATCGGCCTTCCACACGAAACGTAATGCTCTTGATCCCCACGTCCTCGGCGCGCGACTCCCACAGCACACTCACCTGCCAGCCTTTCTTTTCGGCGTAACGCATGTACATGCGCGTGAGCATCTGCGCCCAGTCTTGTGCCTCGGTTCCACCAGAGCCTGCATGAATCGAGATGATGGCCGGGTCCTTATCGTATGGCCCCGAAAAGAGCGTTGCGAATTCGAGTTTGGAAAAACGCGCTTGAAGATCCTCGAATTTTTTCTCGAGTTCCTGCCGCAGGGACTCATCCCCCAGGCCCGCGAGCTCCTCGAATTCTTTTGCTTCTTCTCCCATCGATTCCCAATCGGCAACCTCACCGCTCAGCGCCGCCGCGTCTTTGCTCACCCGTTGTGCCGAATCGGCGTCATTCCAAAAGCCGGCAGACGCCATCTGCCCCTCGAGCGAGGCGATTTTCTCCTTCACCGCATCGAGGTCAAAGTAACCTCCAGGTGTCGAGGATCTTCACCCGGAGGTCTTGAATTGATTTGAGAAGTTCAGACATAACGATATGTGTCATCCCGACCGAGGCCGTTCTACGGCCGAGCGGAGGGATCTCGAGTCATTCGAGATCCCTCGACTCCCGTTGGTCGCTCGGGATGACACATGGAAGTTTATAGCTTGATTTGCTTGGCGTACTTGGCGAGGATCGGCATGTCCCACATCTTTCCCTGAAGCGCGTTCATCATGCCCAGAATGTAGTCGGTTTCTTTTTGATTCATAGTGTTCATATGGTAGCAGAAACAAAGAACGAGGGGAAAATCCCTCGTTCTATTCACTAATACATCCCCATGCCACCGCCTGGCATTCCACCTCCCGTTGGCTCATCTTTCTTTGGAATATCCGTGATGGCACATTCGGTCGTGAGAATCATGATCGCGATCGACGCGGCGTTTTGGAGCGCGAAGCGCGTCACCTTGGCTGGGTCGATGATCCCGGCAACAAGGAGATCCTCGTAAACGTCTGTCTCGGCATTGTACCCATGACCTCCTGTCATACCACGAACCTTCTCGGCGACGACGGAGCCTTCCATTCCGGCGTTGCTTGCAATCAAGCGCAACGGCTCTTCAAGAGCGCGGCGTAGGATATCAAGTCCCACTCGCTCATCCCCTTCAACTGACAAGTGATCCAGAGCGGCGGCGGCGCGCATGAGTGCCACACCGCCTCCAGGGACGATTCCTTCTTCGACGGCAGCCTTAGTCGCGGACACGGCGTCCTCAATGCGGTGCTTCTTCTCTTTCATTTCCGTTTCCGTCGCGGCTCCCACGCGGATGATCGCCACACCACCGGCAAGCTTGGCAATGCGCTCCTTCATCTTTTCTTTTTCGAAATCGGAGTCGCTTGCTTCAAGCTGAATGCGAATCTGCGCGACGCGCTCGTCGATCGCCGTCTTATCGCCATGACCCTCGACGATCGTCGTATTGTCCTTGTTAGAGACAATCTTGCGGGCGCGGCCAAGGTCACCCAGTTCAACGGTATCGAGTTTCATGCCGATCTCGTCGGACACGACCTTGCCGCCAGTTAAGACTGCAATGTCCTGCAACATCGATTTGCGGCGATCACCGAATCCTGGCGCCTTGATCGCGAGCGTTGAGAAGGCTCCACGCAATTTGTTCACGACAAGCGTGGTGAGTGCCTCGCCGTCCACGTCCTCGCAAATAATCACCAGTTCCTTCTTTCCTGTTGCCGCAACTTTCTCGAGGATGGGAAGAATGTCCTGCACCGAACTCACTTTGCGGTCGGTGATCAAGATGTAGGCATCTTGATACTCGGCCTCCATCCGGTCGGTATTGGTCACCATGTAGTGCGAGACGTAACCCTTATCAAACTGCATGCCCTCGACCACCTCAACGTCCACGCCAAAGGACTGAGACTCCTCGACGGTAATGACGCCGTTCTCGCCAACTTTTTCCATGGCTTTCGCGATCATGGCACCGATCTCGCTGTCATTGGCCGAGATGCTGGCCACTTTCTCGATCTCCCCGCCCTTGATGGGCGTGGCAATCTTTTCCTTGATCTCTCGCACGAGCGCCTCCACTCCCTTCTCGATTCCTCGACGCAATACCTGAGGGTTGGAACCAGCTGTCACGTTGCGCAAGCCTTCCGCGATCATTGATTGAGCAAGAACCGTCGCCGTGGTGGTTCCGTCACCCGCGACGTCATTGGTCTTGCTCGCGACTTCTTTGACGAGCTCGGCACCGAGATTTTCAAATTTGTCCTCAAGCTCAATCTCCTTGGCAACAGTCACACCGTCCTTGGTGATGGTAGGTGCGCCATAGCCGCGATCCAATACGACATTGCGCCCCTTGGGACCAAGTGTCACTTTCACGGCGTTGGCGAGCTTGTCGACCCCGCGCTTCAGAGCTGCGCGAACTTCTTCATTAAATAAAATTTGTTTTGCCATATGTTTGGTTACTCAATAATTGCCATCACGTCCTCCATGCGAATGATGAGAAACTCCTGCCCATCGATCTTCACCTCGTCGGGCGCGTACTTCTTAAACAGAACCTGATTCCCGACCGCGACGTCCATGGCAGATCGCTTCCCTGCTTCAAGTTCGCGACCCGATCCCACGGCAATAACTTCGCCGCGCTCGGAGCGCTCTTTATCGATGGTGTCGGGGATGATGATCCCAGACGCAGATGTTTCTTCCTTAGAAACGGCTTTCACGATGATGTGATCGCCAACGGGTCTAAGCTTCATAGTGAATGACGTTTACGTTTTTTATGAGAAAAAAGTACGCTAGCAGTCCTCCTGGAAGAGTGCTAACGCCCTCATTGTGGTCAACAAACCTCTAACTGTCAAGGCCGCTTCATTGCGCCCAAACGAGCACCGGTGCCTCTTGTGAAAATGCCGACCCGTCTGATTCCATGGTCTTTTCTTCACCATCGATTTCCACCACAGCGAGTGTCTTCCCTTGCAACTCTTGCGGAAGGCTCCCCTCCCACAAGGCATAGACAGTCTTATCGCCGACGACAAATTGGTATTGACCATCATCGATCTCGCGCGCTTGAGTAAATCCATCCAATACCTTAGCCATAGCCTGAAGCGTCCCCAAAAACATCCGAGGTTCGCCGTCTTTTCCTTGGCCTTGGTTATACAACGACGAGGCGCCAATGCCACCCATGTCGCTACCTTCAAGGTCGATAAACACTCGCTCAAGCCCGCTGGCAAATCCGATGACCGCATAACGGAAAAACCAGGAAGCCTGGAATGACGCGGACTGCGTGGGCAGAGACATGGCTCTGGACGGATCCTCGCCCGGCGGCACTGAGGACTTTGGTGTGCCTGAATAGGTTCCAAACTCCGTCACCCATAAAGGCTTCACGCCATCGGACTCTTCCATCAAGCCATTGAAGAAATCCAAGTGCGCCACCCAATCTTCGGGTGAGGTTTGCGCGCCATTGCGTTCCTTGTTGTAGTGAAAGTTAAAGACGTCCAGGAACTGGTCATACCCCGCGGCAAAAAAGTCCTCCCAAAATGTTTTGGTCTGGTCGGGCCCGGTGCCATATCCGATGATCTCAAGCGCGCCGGCGTTCAAGACAAGCGCACTGGGGTCAACCGCCTTGATGATTTCATACGAAGTTTTAAGGAGCTCACCATACCCTTCCGGATCCTCGAAGTACCCACCGCACTGGCCATCGTACTCGTTGCCAATTTCCCACGCTTCTACGCGCATTTTGAGTCCTGGCATATCATCTTGTCCATCCCCGTCATAGCGCTCCACGGTGGCAGTAAGGAATTGCCGGTACGCTTCCCAGTCCGTCACTGGTCCCGCTTTATAATCGTAGTATCCGAAATCGATCGCCTTGCATGTCCGTTGATACTCCTGCGGATACGTCGTTTGGTTCCAAGACGCAAACGGCTGAATAACCGCGGAGATCGTCATGCCTGCCTTGCCTGCCGCCTCCATAGTGGCGTCGGTGAGGTTCCAGTCGTACAAACCTCGTTCGTTCTCGATCACGTTCCAAACAAACGCGCCCACAACGTCGCGGTTTGAAGAAAACCCCGTTTCAACCGCAAGCTGAGCGGTCTGTTCAAACGCACGGTCAAGCATCCGATAGTACGTCCGGATTGCTTCCTCGTCTGCACGCAAGGCAGACCACCCCGTGCTGAAACGTTCTTGCATCTGAGGGTTGCCACCCAAACCTTCGTTTGAATTGAAAGCGAGCATCGTCCCAAAAAGCGTCGTCTTGTCTGGCTCTAAAGACGGCGGCTCTGTTGCCGAAGGTTCGCTCACGGACACAGTCTGTATGCCTTGTGTGGACGACGACGAACGGCTGACAACCCAGAGAGTAACCAGGACGCCAATAAGGACTCCGACAGTCAACAGGAGAAAAAGGAATAGTTTCTTGGCCATAGAGTTATGTTAATAGTTTTTCTCCAAAGTCAGGATAAAGTCAGGATATAGAGCGTGGATAGGCCCAATGCGTCAGCGTGGCTACAGCCACGGCTGTGAGAGCGAGCCCCGGCCACAGGGTCCAAAGATAATGATCAAACAGTCCAATCACGAATAACAGGATGGCGATCGTGCACGCAAACAGTGTCCCGACCTCGCGCAAAGACGCGTTCGCGAACGGGTTGATCGTAAAGATACTATAGACCAAGGCAAGAACGCCGATAAGACCAAGCTCGGCAAGAATCAAAAGAAACACGTTATGGATCGGCTGATACGACCAAACGGGGTGGCCGGGATCCAGACGCTCGAGGATGAACGTGTAGGCACTTGGTCCCACGCCCATAATCGGCGAGGAAAGAAACACTTCACCAAACGTCTGGTATTGGCTCGCGCGTTCTTCGATAGAGATGACTTCCAAACGCTGTGAAGGATCGAACCGAGAAAAAACCTGCGCATGAAATATGGTCAATGTCGCGAGAATCGAAGCAAGTCCCAAAATCATGATCGGGATGGCCCGACGCGGCGGGAGGCGCTTGTGCCAGAGCATCATGGCGATGAGGAATAGGAACGCGACGAACAACCCGAGCCAGGCCGAGCGCGAGAACGTCACGATGAGGGTTGCTCCCAGGAGAACTGACGCAAGCAGTGTCCCGACGAGGTGGCCTCGTGTGCGTACAAAACGCGACAACCAAGCAAGGGCGACAATCCCAAACGCCACGTAGCCACCAAACACGTTTGGATGCGGGAATGTGCCATAGGCTCGCAGAAGACGGCTCGTCCCCGACTCGACCACGGCGACTCCCGGAGTCAATGCGTCTTTCTCCCCCATGCCAAACAAGGTGGACGCTGGACTCGAGCCATGAAGGACTTGGTACCAACCGAATAAAACAGGAACGATGAGCCCCAGAAGAAAAAGACTCAGAACTTGGCGAAGATTCGTGCGGTCGTCGATTAAGAGGGAGAACAACATCGCCGCGGATACCACATGAACCATCTGGAACCATCCAATCCACTCGACCTGGCTAAATCCTAACGAGAAAAAGGCTGCCGCGAGAAAAAAATACAGAGCCTGATTGATCCTCTGAATCTGGGGCACGGTGTGGCGCCGACCTCT
This sequence comes from Patescibacteria group bacterium, assembly GCA_038065075.1. Classification (GTDB taxonomy): domain Bacteria; phylum Patescibacteriota; class Patescibacteriia; order UBA9934; family GWF2-40-263; genus UBA12478. The sequence goes on along the minus strand of JBBTRQ010000004.1, from coordinate 21,526 downwards.
GAGCAGAAACGCGAACAGGATCATCGCCTCAACGACATAAATCCCAAACACGCCGTAGACGGATGGCTCCCCGTCAACGGTTGCCGTGGTGAGAATCATCTGCGTTTGCCATGGCAAAAAGAACACCGCCAAAAGAAACAACACGTTGGCAAATTTTTGGATCAATGAACCTGCAATCATAGATGACGTGTCAGCAACGCCTCATAGGCGTCTCGATACTGTGCCCGCCGGTCGTTGTCATGGAACTTGAGGATCTCATCCGTCACGACCACGCGAGAATCAAGGTTGGCAATCTCGCGCAGATGCGCGGGGAGACGATTGCGCTGGGCCTCGCGGAACAACGGCTCAGTGAATTTCCATTGAATCGGTAGGCCCACAAATCGGTGTGGACCATGCCGATGGTGGGGAACGCGAGGCTGGGCATTGGGAAGTGTCTTGGCGACCCACCGGTTCTCTGCTTGAAACGTATCGAGGTTCCTGTCGCGATCCAACACAGGCACAAGCGAGCGAACCCAAAACGCCATGTAGTAATCTCTCGGCAGGCAAAGTTCCTCGAGGTTAAGTGAGGACGTCGTGGAGAAAAAGCTGAAACAGAACGGATCCTGAATTCTCGAGGCTGGCCCACGACCGGGTCGGCGACCCAACAAGAGAAACGGCACAACGAGCCAGAATCTCGTCGACCAGATATGTCCCGGCTTGGTCACAATGTAGAGGTCGATGTCGGAGTCTTTATTGGTCGACCACCAGGCGAGCGTATTGGCCGCGGCCACACAACGGACCGCTGGCAGGAGTGAAAAATATTTCGCGGCGCGGCGTAGGAGGACAAACTTTCGCTCGGCATCGAGGAACTTCTCCTGACGTTGACCCATGAGTCGGCCGATGTCAGAACCCTTCAGGGCATAGAACCCGTCTTGCGATTCGAGCTTCTCGCGTAGCCACTCGCTGCGGTCGAGCACGGCATAGACCTCGCCAAGCCCATACGTCCGCTCCGGTTGGAGCAACCACTTCCAAATCTCAAACACAGTCAGAGGATGCGAAAACTGAGAAAACCAAAGAACGGTCCGCATGACTGCTTGTTCCAGATCCGTCCGCGCTTGCATATGCACCCATCTTAGCAGTCCACCGCCGTTTGTCCTGTGGACGAAAATCGACCCCGGGTGGGGTCGATTTCTCATTCTGTCTTTGGATGGCGAATCTTCGAGAAGACGAACTGTTGTTGAAGAATCGACACGATGTTCACGGTGACCCAGTACAGCGTGAGTCCGGCCGGGAGCGTGGCCCCGATGATGACCGTGATCGCGGGCATAAACATGAGCATGGACTTGTTCATCGAGGCAAGCATCGTCTCGTCAAAGGCTCCCTTCTTCCCTGTTACCTGTTTGGGCGGGCGCTTGGCCATGAGCATGCGTGTCTGGAAAAATTGGAAGTAGCCGGCAAGGATGGCGAGGTAAAGACTCGATACGGAGAGGTCGATCACCCCCAGAAAGACGTGGTTGATCGAACCAGGGTTACTGACGAATGAATAAAGCTCAACCAGCGTTTCCGCTCCGAATCCTCCTAAGAGCACACGGTAAAGCGCGATCAAAATCGGCAACTGGATCAGAAGAGGGAGACAGGACGCAAGAGGGTTTACTTTCTCCTTCTGATAAAGCTCCATCATGGCCTTGGCGAGTGCCTCTTTGTCGGTGCCGTGCTTTTGCTTGAGCTCCTCGATCTTTGGTTGGAGTTCTTGCAGGGCCTTCTGGCTCTTGAGCGACTGGCTCATGAACGGCCAAAGGATCAGCTTAATCAAAACCGTAAGGGCAATAATCGCAAACCCGATATCGGCCCCTGGCAAAATCTCGTAGAAAAAAACGAGGAGGTTAAAGATCGGGACGTAGAGGATGGTGTGAAAAAACTCTCCCATATTATTCGGCTACTGGCTCATCCACCTCCTCGCCCGCCATAGCTTCAGCGACGGCGGGTTCAACCTTTTCCTCGTCTCCCGAGATGTTAATCTTCCAGCCCGAGAGCTTGGCGGCGAGACGGACGTTTTGTCCTCCCTTGCCGATCGCGAGCGACAATTGATCCTCCTTCACTTTCACAAACGCCGCCTTATCGGCCTCGTTAAGTTCGATGTTGGTAATCTTCGCCGGCGAAAGCGCGTTGGTAATGTAGGTCTTGGGGTCATCACTCCATTCCACGATGTCGATCTTCTCTCCGCCCAGCTCTGCAATAATCGTTTGAATACGCGTGCCGCGCTGGCCAATACAGGCGCCGATCGGATCGATGGAATTCTCCGACGTCGTCACGGCGACTTTCGAGCGCGAACCTGCCTCACGGGCAATCCCCTTGATTTCGACCGATCCTTCCGCGATCTCCGGAATCTCAAACCCAAACAGAGTCCGAACCATCTCCTCGCTGGTGCGTGAGACCAAAATCTCCGGACCCTTCGTCGTTAACCCAACCTGTTTCACATATACTTTGATGCGGTCACCTGGATTGTAGCGTTCTGTCTGGATCTGATCTTCTGAACGCATGACACCTGTCGTGCGCCCAAGATCCACCAAGACAATGCGACCCTCGCGGCGCTGAACCGTGCCGTTCATGATCGTCCCTTCGTGCTCTTTGAACTCGCCGAAAATGACTTCCCGCTCGGCCTCGCGCAACTTTTGGGTGATCACCTGCTTGGCCGTCATGGCCGCCATGCGTCCGAACTCGCCCGGAGTTGGCATTTCGGTGCGGATGATGTCATCAACTTTGGCTCCCATCTTGAGCACCTGCGCTTCGGATACCATGATGTCGGTCTTGGGGTTATAGCGTGAGCCCAAATCATCTTCGATCGAAATCGCCGGGATCATCTCCCCCTTCTTGCGTGCCTCCTCTATTTGCTGGGCGAGCGCTTCGGCGCGAACCTTGCGCTCTTCTTCAAGCTTTTCGAGCTCTTCCAAATCCATATCCTCCACCACCGTCTTCACGTCAAAAATCCGAGACTGTGCCGTGGCGGGATCAAACTCGACTTCGATATTACTATTCTTGTCGCCGAAATCTTTTCGATACGCGGCCGCGAGCGCGGACTGAATCGCATCGATGACGGACTCGTACGCAAGTCCCTTTTCCTCACAAATCTGTCGGATCGCTTGTTCAATAGGAGATGACATAGGTCTTTCAACAAAGAAACCCGTCTTAGCGACAGGTTTCAGATGGCTCTAAACTACCAAAAGCTTTCGGGAATGTCAATGTTTTTTAGGTGGGTAACCTTGGGAGGATGCTGGTCATACTCAATCGCGAGCACGTCGATCCTCCATGGCCCCTCGATCTGTTGCTCTCTTAAATAACTCTGTGCCACGCGCACGATATGACCGACCTTCTGAGAGGTCACCGAGTCCTCTGGATGGCCAAACGTCCGTGTCGCGCGCGCTTTCACTTCAACAAAAACGACCTCGTCACCATCTTTGGCAATGAGGTCGATCTCTCCGAATGTTTTTTTGTATTGCATGGCGAGAATCTCCATGCCCTGTGACAGCAAAAACTCGGCGGCCAGTTCCTCTCCAACATTTCCGAACTGCCTCCTGGGATCCATACTAACGACGATGCTGATGAGGCAAGTACTTCCCCTTCTCCCTGAGCGATTCCTCTCGAGCGCGCTTCGCGGGAACGTCGCGCTTCACAAAACGGACAAGGAAGAACACCCACACCAAGGTCGCGATGATCCACAGGGGATACCAGAATCGCGCGCCGAACAGTTGAACCTCTTCAAAGCTGAAGAAGTACAAGATGATCCCGAGAATCCCCATGGTGATAAGGAGGCTCGAGATGCGACTTCCGACCTCTCTCTTGTATCGATCATCGCCACGGCGGTCGACCACGATCCGACCGACGATCCCCAAAATGAGGAGGGTCACAAAGACCCCAAATAGGACGTTCCCGGCAAGGCCGCCGACCTCGGGAGGTTGGAGGGTGAGCCAGTAGGTTGGTTGAAAAAGTGAAGACATAGATGGGAAGAGCCTAGCAAAGACAGACGCTTGAATCAAGAATTGCTGTGGGTGAGGAGTCCGGCAAGATCCTCGAGGATTCCCGAGATCACGTTCGTGGCGACAAAAATCCCAATAAACGTGATGGCAATACCCAGGAGCTTGTAGAAAAACCTCGACCCCCCAGGTCCAAACTTGTCCTCCGCAAACGGCACCTGGCCAAACCACGAGAGAACCGTGTCTGTCTTTTTCACCATGAGAAAACCCACAAGCATAATCGCGAGCCCGAGTGGAATACGGATGAATGGGGACATAGTGAAATAAGTTTAGCACGATTGCTTGCCAGGAGATGGAAACATGATAGCATTTCAGACGCAGAGGGACATGTCCCACATGGGCGTTTAGCTCAGTTGGTTAGAGCGCTTCGTTTACATCGAAGATGTCGGGGGTTCGAATCCCTCAACGCCCACCAGCCGTCGCTCCAGCAGTATGTTCTATTGCTGGAGGGACGGCTGCCCGCCATAGCTTCTAGCGACGGCGGGCCGTATAGCGAATTGAATGCTGGAGCTATGGCTGGCAAGCCAAAAACCCACCCCGAGTTTATCGAGGGGTGGGTTTTTGATTACTTGAGAGTCAGGAAGATCGTTGTGAAAATGTAGTCGATTAAAACGCGATCGTCCTCTTTGTACCCTTGCAACGACTTGACGACAACCTTGGCATTGAACTTCTCGGTCTGGACGACGACGGTCGCGTCCTCAAGATGCATGGGGCGAAACTGAGAGCTCTTCATACCTCTGTCGATAAGCTCTTTGAGCGGAATGTAGCCAAGTGGATCATCGTCCAACGTGAGATCAATCCGCTCTTCCGCTTGATTAACGGCAAGTCGCAATGTCTTTTCTCCAACCGATATCGGAGTAATGAGATGATTATAATACTCAAAAACGAACTCATGATTATCAATCGGAATAGCAACATTAAGATCCGACAACGAAAAATTGAACGACTCTCGTGGATCCGGCTCACCACGACTTGGAACATAGAATCGATATTCAAGTCCAAACCCATCTTCCATCACAAACTCAGCCTGGCTCCATCGATTCACGTCGGAAAAATCCAGCTCCTCTTCAAACCACGGCTCTATCACCCAGTACACCTCCCGCTCCTCAACAAGGTAATTGAGCACCTGGCTCATCTCATAAAGATCCTCATCGGAGACCTCGTTGTCGCTTGCGACGTACTTCCCGTCCACAAATCGGTCATTACGCTCGAGGATGTCCTCGAGTCGACCAGCCTGCGAATGAACCGAAACCGAGAACGCTCCCCAAGAACCGACGGAACAAAGAATCGCGAGCACAAACAAGCTCAACGGGATGACTCGAATATCCTTGAGGCGACTCGCCAGCAAATAGATACTCACTCCCAGGAGCCACACGCCGTAGACGTACACAAGGTATCGATTCTCTGTGAGGCCGTACTCAGAGACTCGAAACCACAGCGACCACATAAGCATGAGAGCCTGTGGAATGATCGCCACACACAGAGCCGTGCCGGCCGCGCGAACCCAGGCAACTTCCTTGCGCAAAGGATACAAGGCTAGGTACGTCAATAATCCAACCACCGAGAACCCTAAGATGATGTAGGCCAGTTGTCCCTCGGGCCACTCCCCCGTGAGTAGAATCTTCCCGGTGTAGAGATAGAGGATGATGAAATAAATCGAGACAAGCGGGACGAGTACAAACGTCGTGAAGAGACGTACCTCTTTTGGATACGCAAGATCGGCTGACAACTCGGAGGGCTTACGAGGGACACGGCTCAAGAAAAACGTCGTACAAAACACACCGGCGATAAGCGCCATGAGCTCGGCATAGCGCTCATCAGGAATCGAGAGACTGAACAAAAAATCGGTCGAGGAGAGCGCTGCCATGAGTCCCATCTGCAAGGCAAAGGCCCAGATGCCGGTAAGGATGGTAGCCACGACCAAGCGACGGCAGAATTCCCAAAATCTCCCGACCGCCATCTCGCCATACTGCCTCACAAACGCGATGAACGTAACGCCCAGAACAAACGCGAACGTCCACATCACGTGACGGAGAAAGACCGACACCACCAACTCGGCCGACTCTGGCAGAATGAAAAAATACCCAACCATCATGAGCGTGAGCACGGCATTGAAAATCCACACCCTTCTGTTACCCCAACCCATCCCCTCAGCGAACAAAACAATCACCACGGAAACAGGGGTCGCCAGCGACAAGACCATCAACATGTTGGACCAAGGGTTCGGATCGTCAACATGGATGAGTACGATAGCTAAAACCGTTCCGACGAGCGACAACAAGAGAGGGAACGGAAAACGTCCCACAACCGATCGAAGTGTCCCAAGGAAGTCGTGAAAAGAAAGTCGTTTCATAGATCTCTACCGTACCTGATCTACAGCAAAGAAAAAAGTGGCGCTTGAAAATTTTTGAGGCTTTGTCTATAGTATCCACGCAATAACTGCGGACGTGGCGGAATTGGTATACGCGCATGCTTGAGGGGCATGTGCCCGCAAGGGCATGGAGGTTCAAGTCCTCTCGTCCGCACCACAAAAAAGACCGACGATTTCGTCAGTCTTTTTTGTTTGCTCTCATCAGTTAGAACACCCTTGCCTTCCCAGTAATCACTTTAAGGAGAAGCGGCTCGATGCCGATATCAAATCGCGTGGACTTCATTTCCTCGCCATCCACAAACAACGAGATGGGTTGCTCTGATCGAATCGCCATACTCTTCAGCGGAAGGATGCTTTCCTTCAGAGTGGTCTTTCCAAAAATTCCCCACCCTTTTTTGACGGCCGCGCGGATGACTGCCTCAAACCGTCCATCACGCGGATCGGTTACATCCGCCAGGTTCCGAATCTCAAGCTCTGCTTGTCGCGCGATACTGGTCACGCGAAACTTATCTTCGCACGTGATCTCGGCGTGAAAGTTGGGCATCGTGAGGCCTGTGACAAACCGACGACCATTCACGGTTCCCACATCGATCTTCTCGACCCTCCGAGCGGACAAGACGTCACATGCGGCCACTCCTTCGGGGATACCCATCATCCGTGCGAGCTCGTTGCCGGGCCCAATGGGAATGATGCCTAACACGACCTCGTTATCCGCGACCACGTCGATCACCTTGCGGATCGTCTCGTCATTCCCCACGACCACGATCGTGGAGACGCCACGCTCAATCTCATCGCGAATCATTTCCTGCGCGTCGCGGAAAAGAGCAAGGCGAGAAACCTTCCCGGCGATCCCAAGGTCGGTAAGCCGATTCTCAATTCGCAAAAGTTCACGCTCAAAGCGTTTGTTTTCCTGGATGTATTCGTCGTAGAGATAGCAATACACAATTGAACGCTAGCTCTCTTCCTCATCCACCTTTTCAACTTTTCCCCCCTTTCCTCCTTCCTCCATACTCACTTTGCCATTGATGCGCGCGCCGGCCGCCACCGAAATACGCGCCGTCACCACATCCCCCTTTACGTGAGAGGTGGCTAAGAGCTCAAGCATCTCTTGGACAAAAATGTTTCCGACGACCTCCCCGGCCACGACCGCGCTCTTGGCCTTCACGTCTGCGTGAATCTTCGCGGTCTCCCCCACCGTCAGGGCTCTTTGCGTCTCGACCGAACCGGCGACTTCGCCTTCGATGATGACATCCCCCTGTGAACGAAAATCCCCCTCAACACGAACCCCCTGAGCAATAATGGTCTCCCCCGCATTAGAACTTGGCATAACGGTCTTGTTTTTGTCCTTAAACATAGGTGTGGAGATCTTATCTACATTTCATCAATGAGGTCAATTCCCAAAAGCTCTAGCCCCTGGGCGAGCACCGTTCCCACGGCGCGCACCAAAGCCAGCCGTTCAGAGAGATCCGGTCCTTCCTTTGTAAGAACGGGCACCTGTGCGTAGAACTCGGCAAACGTTTTAGCGAGGTCAAAGAGGAATTGAGCGAGCATGGATGGCGCAAGCGTCTGAGCGGTATCAAATACGATCTCTGGATACTTCGCAAGCAAGAACACAAGTTGGTGCTCGGTCGGATGCGTGAGTGTCGCCGTGGTGGCCTTGGCTTTCTTGCGTCCAGCTTTCTTCAAGAGACTCTGGATGCGCGCGTATGTGTACAACAGATATGGCCCCGTGAACCCCTCAAACGAAACGGCCTCCTTCAGATTAAAAACAATCTTCTTGCCATTGTCTTGTTTGAGCATGGAGAATCGCAAGGCGGCAAACGCCACGGCTCGCACAACCTTTTCGATCTTCTTCTTGCTCCAGTCTTCATGCCGACTCTTGGTTTCCCGTCTGGCTTCTCCAAGGAGTTCATCGCGCAGATCCTCATAGCGGATGACGTTCCCTTTGCGCGCGGCCATGGCTCCGCCTTCGAGCGTCACAAACTCGTAGGAAAGATGCTGAAGCTCCCGCTCAAATCCCATGAGCTTGAGCGTCGCGAACAACTGTTTGAGCGCGTGCGACTGTCGTTCATCTACCACGTAAATGGAACGCGTGGGGTGGTAATCATCTTCCTTCTTCATCGCGAGTCCTAGATCCTTGGCGTTGTACAGAAGCGTTCCGTCCGTCTTGATGAGCAAATTCACGCCCAGATCCTGCTCCTTCAGGTCAACGATCCATGCCCCTTCCGACTGTTTCACGATTCCCTGTTTGATCAGACCTTCGATGATCTTTTTTGTTTTGGCGATGACCTCGCTCTCAAAGTACCAGTGGTCGATGGTGAGATCGAGTTCGTTATAGACCTGCTTGAGATAATCGATGGACCAGGCGCGCGTTTCTTTCCACAAGGCGATCTCATCGCCGCGTTGTTCCTCCAGGTGTCGAAACGTCTCGGTCACCTGTGCCACAAGAGCCGGTTGCTCCTCCAAAAGCGTATTCGCCTCTATATACACGTCGCGCAAAAACGCAATGCGATTCTCCAGCTTCACGTCTTCGTCCTTGTGGTAGGTCTTCATGCACCACACGGACTTGGCGACGTGCAATCCAAGATCGTTGATGTAGGCGACGGGAATGACGTCATAGCCCGTGGCCTTCAAAAGATTCACCGCCGCCTGGCCGACAAACAGATTGCGCAGGTGACCGATGTGCACATCCTTGTGCGAGTTGAGGTTGGCAAATTCCACCATGAGGCGCTTGTCCTTTCCAACATCCGACATGCCATACTCCTGAGCGAGTTCCTTCATCTCCCCATACACAGCCTCACCAAATGCTTTGAGGTTCAGGACAACGTTCACATACGGCCCCACGGCCTTTGCTTCCGCGATCAGTCCCTTGGGTCCGATCTTTGCCGCGAGCTCCGTGGCGATCTCGGCGGGGTTACGTTTCAGGCTCTTGGCCAAATCAAAACACGGGAACGCCAAGTCCCCCATCTTTTGGTCTGGTGGTGTTTCGAGATCCTCCAGCGCCGGGATGAACCCCGCAGGTGCGGCCTGCTTGATGGCTTGGAGGAATTCCGTTTTAGCTTTTTGAATCGTGTACATAGCGCTCTAATTTTTTGCGGGCGTCTTCCAGGTTCTGTCGCATCGTAGCGACGACGTGCTCGGGGGCTTTGGCCGTGAACTCCTTGTTGCCGAGTTTTGCCTCGAGTGAGGCGATGTAGCCTTCTGTCTCTTTCTGTTCCTTGGCGAGCTTCGCACGCTCGGCGTCTTTGTCGACCAGGCCTTCGAGGGAAACGAATACTTGGCCATCACTGATGACAGCGGACGCATACTCTCCCGTTGGTGGTGCGGACACAAAACTCAGTGACTCGACTCCCGCAAGTGACTCGATCGTGCCCTTGTGTGTTTCAAGATGTGCTCCCACGATGACGGCGATAATTTTTTGCTTAGGCGCCACGGTGTGTTCTGAACGGATATTTCGAATTGCACTGATGGCCTCCTGGAGTCGTGTCATTTCAGTTTCTGCCTCAAGATCGAGATCGACCATTCTCAGCACCGGCCAGTTATGCGCCATGAGCAGTTCGTGATCGTCAAAATGCGACCAGATCGCCTCGGTCACAAACGGCATGATCGGGTGCCAGTAGGTCAGCAGATGTTCCAGGACGTAGACGAGGATGGCATCCGTCGACGCCTTGGTGTCTCCTTGGCGCTGTGCCTTGCTGATCTCTAGGTACCAGTCTGCGAAATCGCTCCACGTAAACTCACGCAGCTTCTCGCTGGCTTGAGAAAACTCTGCCGCTTGTAGATGTGCGGCCACGTCTTCCTCTAATCGAACAAGCCTCGACAAAATCCATCGATCAGCCAGCGTCTTTGGTTCAAGCTCCTTGAACGCCCGTCCATGCACTGGTTCCTCCACGCTGGTCAAAATGTAGCGCGAGATGTTCCACAACTTGTTCACGAGCCGCTGGGCGGCTTCGACTTTCTCTTCATAGAAACGTGAGTCATTGCCAGGCGTCACGCCGGTGATGACACTGAACCGTAGCGCATCGGCGCTGTACTTCTCAATAATCTCGAGCGGATCGATACCATTCCCAAGTGACTTGGAAAACTTCTGGCCGTTTTTGTCTCGTAAGATGCCATGAATGTACACCTCGTGGAATGGAATCTCATCCAGAGCGTATGCGCTCATGAGGACCATGCGCATCAACCAAAGATACAGAATCTCATATCCCATTTGCATCCAGCTTGTGGGGTGAAATGTCTTGAGGTCCTCAGTCTTATCCGGCTTGCCCGCCGTAGCCTTGGCGGAGGCGGGCCAACCCAGCGTTGAGAAGGTCCAGGATCCTGAAGAAAACCATGTGTCGAGCGTGTCTTCGTCCTGTGTCCATCCTTCCTCTGGTGGTGGTTCAGAACCGACAAACATCTCAGTTGCGGCCTCCCTCCCACCCCCCCGAACCCCCCCTCGGGCAGGGGGGGAATCTAATCGATACCAAACCGGAATCCGATGCCCCCACCAAATCTGACGTGACAGACACCAGTCGCGAAGATGTTCGACGCGATCAAGATACAGCTTGGTGAACCGCTCGGGGTTGATGGTAATTTTCTGTTTCTCATCGCCGTGCAAACCGGTCGTGAGTGCCTCGCGCATGAGATCGCGCAGACTCTTGCCGCGACCCGGGATTGGCTTTTGCACATCAAGCCACCACTGCGTCATGGGAATCGACTCAATCACATCGCCAAATCGATCTGAGGTCGCGACGTTTTGTTCGATCTCCTCTTCGCTCACAAGCAGGCCTTGTTCTCGCAATCGAGCAACAACCTTCTCGCGCGCTTCTTCACATGTGAGACCTTCAAACGCCTTCCCTGCCTGAGCGGTCATCTTCCCGTCCGAACCGATCACGGGAATAATCCCAAAATCATTCCCGTCGGCCTTCTGTTTCTCATACATGGCAAAGTCGATCCCGCTATGCGCCGGCGTAACGCCCAAGGCTCCTGTCCCAAACTGTGGATCCACACCTTCGTCGGCGATGACCCGCAGATGAAGAGGTGTGCCACAAAACTCGACCTCAAACGTCTTGCCGATGTAGGACATGTACCGCTCATCATTCGGATGAACGGCAACGGCCGTGTCCCCTAGTTTCGTTTCCGGTCGAGTCGAGGCAATGGTAAACGGAAAGTCCTCGGAGTACTTGAACGTGTAGAGCTGAGCTTTGCGATCGACGTACTCTAACTCGTCATCGCTACAGGTGCATTGCCCCTTCACCGACCAGTTCACGACGCGGTAACCGCGGTAGATGAGCCCGTCGTTGTACATCCGCGTGAACAACTCGTTCACCGCGCGGTTACGATCTTCATCAAACGTGTAGGCAAGGCGCGACCAGTCGCAACTCGTTCCCATTTTTTTGACCTGACTCAAAATCGTCGCGCGAGAGGCGTCGGCAAATTCCCGAATGCGCTCGACGAGCTTCTCTCGTCCAAGTTCCTGTCGTGGATGCTTGATCCCCTGCTCCATGAGCATCTTCTCCACGCGGGCCTGCGTTGGCACAGCCGCGTGGTCTGTACCAGGGACAAGCAATGCTTTGCGGCCACGCATGCGCTGAAAGCGAATCATGCTGTCCATGATGGTGTTCTCCAGGGCGTGACCAAGATGAAGTACGCCTGTCACGTTGGGTGGTGGCATCATTAAAGAAAACGGCTCACCCGAGAGGTTATCCGGGTTAAAAAAGCCGCTCGCCTCCCAAGCGGCGTAAATGGAATCCTCGTGGTTCTTGGCCTCGTAGGCCTTTGGGATCTCTGTTTTTGGCATAATCTGCGTTCTACTGTAGGTGAAAATGGCCTATTTTGCAATTGACAAAATGACCGTTTTCGGCCAATATGAGCCCCTCGCTCATTTCAACCTGACTGCACATAAGGACCGATCGGCACCTATGTGCCCCCCGTACAACTTCAAGGAGGATCCAACGATGCGAAACCTGATGATCCTGCTGTGCGCGATCGTGGCCCTCACAGGTTGCGACGCGATCTCGCCGTTCATCGGCGAGGACCTCAAGATCGCCATCTGCGACCGTGACAACGACGGCCTGCCGCGCTCCACGGAGTACTGCGGCGGCACCGACTGCGACGACAACAACCAGGACGTGGGCGCGCCCACCGATTGGTTCCGCGATGTCGACATCGATTCCTTCGGCGCGGGCGAGGCGATTCCCGCCTGCGCCCAGCCCGACGGCTACGTCGACCACAACGGCGACTGCGACGACACCGACGAACTCGTCAACACCGACGCGACGGAAGTCTGCAACGGGTACGACGACAACTGCGACGGCGGCGTCGACAACGAGAACATCAGCGTCTGGTACGCCGACGTCGATGAGGACTCCTACGGGGACCCCGAGTCGTCGATGACGCAGTGCGATCAGCCCGACGGCTACATCGCCGACAACACCGACTGCGACGACGGCGACGTGAACGTCAATCCCGACGTCACGGAAGTGTGCGACGACGGGATCGACCAGGACTGCAACGGACTGGTGGACGACGCGGACGGGTCCCAGACCTGGTACGCAGACACCGACGGCGACAGCTACGGGGACGAGGATCAGCTCCTCTACTCGTGTGAGTCCTCGGTGGTCGGCTACGTCCTGGACAACCAGGACTGCGACGACGCAGACTACGACACCTCCCCCGCCGCCTTCGAGGCGTGCGGCGACGGTGTCGACAACGACTGTGATGGCACGGTGGATACCGACGCCGTGGACGTCCCCTGGTACCGCGACGCGGACGAGGACGGCTGGGGCAACCCGGACGACACCACCACCGACTGCGCACCCCCGGACGGCTACGTCGGGAACGCGCAGGACTGCGACGACTCCGATACGTCGATCAACCCCGACGTCGAGGAGGTCTGCAACAACGGCGTGGACGACAACTGCGACGAGAGTCCTGGCGCATGCGAACTCGCTGGGACGATTAGCTTGAGTGCGGTCGATGTCGACCTCAGCGGTGAGGACATCGACGACAATGCTGGCTACAGCATCGCCAACGCAGGAGACGTCAACAACGACGGCTACGAAGACCTTGTGGTCGGCGTCCCTGGCGAAGACAGTGGCGGCAACCGATCCGGTGCGGCCTACGTCGTCTTTGGTCCCATCCCCGACGGCGAGTGGAGTCTCTCAAATACCTACCTCAAGCTCACGGGCGAGGCACCGGCAGATGAAGCTGGCCGTAGCGTGGCAGGCGTGGGCGACGTCAACGGTGATGGCGTGGATGACCTGGCGGTCGGTGCACCCGGCGAAGACAGTGCTGGATCCGGCTCTGGGGCGGTGTACGTCTTCTACGGACCGCTCGCCGCCGGTGAAGTGAGCCTCGCCTCTGCCGACCTCAAGCTCACGGGCGAGAGGGAAGCGGACGCTACGGGCTCGTGTATCACGGGCGTGGGCGACGTCAACGGGGATGGGATCGAAGATATGGCGACCAGTGCTTCGTATGTCTACTCGAACACAAACGTCGTTTATATCCTCTACGGACCACTGGGTAGCGGGACAGTCAGTCTTTCCACCGCGGATCTCAAGCTCACGGGTGAAGTAATCCAGGATGAAGCGGGCGCCAGCGTGGCTGGCGTAGGCGACGTCAACGGTGACGGCGTGGACGACCTGGCGGTCGGTGCACCCGGCGAAGACAGTGCTGGATCCGGCTCTGGGGCGGTGTACGTCTTCTACGGACCGCTCGCCGCCGGTGAAGTGAGCCTCGCCTCTGCCGACCTCAAGCTCACGGGTGAGATGGAAGCGGACGCCGCGGGTACGAGCATCGCTGGCGTGGGCGACGTCAACGGTGACGGCGTGGACGACCTGGCGGTCGGTGCACCAAGCGCAAACTCGAGCACCGGCAGTGCGTACGTCCTCTACGGACCGCTCCCGATCGGAGAGGTTTCTCTCTCCGCCGCCGACCTCAAGCTCACGGGCGAGGCACCCGCAGACGAAACCGGTCACAGCGTGGCAGGCGTGGGCGACGTCAACGGTGACGGCGTGGACGACCTGGCGGTCGGAGCGTCGGGTGACGACGGTGGCGGTGCGGAGGCAGGGGCAACCTACGTCCTCTACGGACCGCTCCCGATCGGAGAGGTTTCTCTCTCCGCCGCCGACCTCAAGCTCACGGGCGAGGCGGCGGGGGATCGCTCCGGTAACGCCATCGCAACTCTCGACCACGACGGTGACGGATTCATCGACGTCGCCGTGGGTGCTTACCAAAACAGCGGTGGCGGCGACCACTCCGGCGCGGCCTACCTGATCTACGGCCTGGGCTACTAGCGCAGGCCTCCCACGAGCCCACTCGGGCAACCCTCACCAACCGGTGGGGACCTGTCCGCCATAGCTCACCAGAGCGACGGCGGATTTTTCTTTTTCCCGCCTCCTTGCCACGTCGTTCGCGAACGACGTGGCTTGACGAGCTTGGGCAAAGCATGTAATTTAAGCCCCTTACCCATGCTTGTTGACGGTAAGTAACACAGAATCCATAACCACCCCCATCCCCTCCTTAAAAAGGAGGGGTGCCGAAATAAGCATGGCCCTTAAGCAGTCACAACAGGTTCTCGAGGCAATCAAGCGCAGTACCCGCCCGCTTATTTGCATTCCATCCGGCGGAGGGGCGGACGCGTATGCCAGCGCTCTTGGGCTCGCGAAGGTTCTCAAGAAACTCGAGAAGGAACCGACAATCGTCGCCGCCGATGGAGAAGTTCCCCACAACCTGCGCTTCCTTCCAGGGACAGACGCCGTCCACACCAAGCTCGAGAATCTTCGCCAGTTCGTGATCGAGTTGGATGCCACCAAGACGAAAGTCGACGCGCTAACCTACGAACTCAAGGGCGACAAGCTCTACGTCTACCTCTCTCCCAAGGCTGGGTTCTGGGACCAGAAGGATGTGCGCACTTCCTCAAGCGGCTACCGCTATGACCTCATCATCTGCATCGGCTCCCCAGACTACGAGTCCTGCGCGCACCTCTACTCCGAGAATCCTGACTTCTTCTTCCGCACGCCCGTCATCAACATCGACCACACACCTGAAAACGAACACTACGGCCAGATCAACGCGGTTGACCTCACCGCGAGCGCGTGCGGCGAAGTCTGTCACGACCTCATCGAAGCAATCGAGCCAGGACTCATCGACGAAGAAGTCGCGACCGCGTTCCTCGCGGGCATGATCGCCAAGACCAAAAGTTTCAAAACGCACAACGTCACCCCCAAGACTCTGCAAACCGCCAGCAAGCTGATCGCCAAGGGCGCCAAACGCGAAGACATTGTCCAACGCCTCTACCGCACCCGCTCTGTTCCCACCCTGCGACTCTGGGGTCGCGCCCTGGCTCGCCTCAAGGCGGACGAGGAGGCAAAGGTGGTATGGACGCTCCTGTCTGCGCAAGACTTCATGCATGCAGGGGCGCAGGAGATAGATCTCCCGGACGTGATCGATGAACTGATCGCCTCTTCCCCTCACGCCCGCGTCGTCGTGCTCCTGTACGAAAACGGTGAAGGAAACGTCTGCGCGATCGTCAAAGCGGAACGCCCTCTGGACGTCATCGAACTGTGCAAAGGATGGAACGCTGCCGGGACGCGCGAGGAAGTCCGACTCTGTATCATCAAAAAAAACATCGTCCAAGTGGAAACGGAGCTCCTCTCACAAATTCGAGAACGTCTCAAAAAAACTTCACAGCCCCTTTCCTGCCCGCCATAGCTTCAGCGACGGCGGGAGGGGCGTCCATCAACGGGGCTAAAGCCCCTTCGAAACCAAAAGACAGGGTGCAACCCTGTCTTTGTTTCTTACTCCTCAATTTCGACCGCCGCTTCTTCCTCAGGGGCGGGCTCCTCTACCACTTCCCCCTCGTCCACTTCTGTGGCTCCTTCCTGACCGGATTGAATCGGCTCGGGAATCACCGTTGTGGTCTCCCCCGCCTCAAGTCGGTCAAGACGCGACTGAGCCAGTTCATTCTCCGGGTTGATTTCGACCACTTTGCGTACAGCCTCAATGGCCTTGTCCTGATCTCCTTCAATCTCGTACATCGATGCAAGGTACCAAAGAGCATTTGAGTAATTCGGACTCAAGCCAACAATACGCTCAAGCTCCTGTGTCGCAATGTCGTAACGTTGAAGGCGGATCAGCAATTGGGAAAGCTGGAAGGCTAGGCCGATGTCAGCAGGATTGTTGTTTCGCAAGGCAGCGAGTCGCGCGGCGGCCTGCTCCAATTTCCCTTGTCGCTCATACACCGCTGCAAGATAGTAATGGGCAGGAAGGTAATCGGACTTGAATCCAATCGCGGATGTAAAGGCTTGCTCGGCTCCCGCAAGAAGTGTCGTTTCTTTCTCAGCTGCCTGTGCGGCCAACTCGTCATCTTCAGCGCTCTTCAAATTTCGCGCTCGGTCGGCAACGGTCAGATATACGCGTCCAAGATTGGTTGGGTGAACAGGGTTGTTTGGTTCAAGAGCGATCGCGTTTTGGAAGGACTGAGCCGCAAGATCTTCTGCTCCTTGGGCAAACCCCATCAAATCACGATACATTGAACCGCGCACGACCCAGTTGGATACGTAGTTGGGTTCAATCGCTGTCGCACGAGCGGCGGCGTTTACAGAAGCGGTGACAGCATCAATGATCGATTGAGTCTCTTGCGCCGTGCGTTCCTCTTCACCGGCGGTTGCCGCAATGAGTTCACGAGCCTGAATAAGATAGGCAGAACTCAAATTACGTTGATAGACATCGCTCAACCCGTTAAACATGACGGCACGATTGAGCTCTGAAATCACTTCATCAATTGTCCCTTCCTCTGACCGGTCGATTCCAACCGCTTTGGCAAAAGCCACATCAGCGGCATACCGAGCCCCTGTGATAAACAACGATCCTACGACCGCGACCGCGACTACGGCGAAAGCAAACGAAGTTCCCAAACCTAAGCGGGGTGAGGTAGAAAAATCACTCTTCCACGTCTTGAGACAGACTTGTGAGGCTAAAAGACCCGTGAAACCCCACAAGAGAAAGGACATGGTGAAGTTGGAGGAGTACAGGAGGTGAGTGAGCAAGAGGATGGCCCAACCGACAAACATCACGTAGGTCATTTTCCACTCTTCGTGGTCACGCTCAAGCACGAGACGGCCGACCGCCTTCACGGCCACCCACACCATCAGCACGAGCCACAGAAGGGTCCCGACAAGTCCGAGTGTTGCCACGGTGGTCAGTACTTCGCTCTTTGCTCGATCGAAACGCAGAGACCAGAACTGCGAGGCGTTCACGCCCGCGGGTTTGTACGCGAGGTAATCATAAAGATACGTACCAGGACCCGTGCCGAACAAGAGATTACTTGTCGAAGACGAAAGGGCATCCTGAGAAATTCCCCAGCTCGCCCCGTAACTTGGAGAAACAACCACCGGAAAATTCAGGCGCAACGGGCTTGGCAGGAACAACAGGAGCACACTCACAAACAGGACTATCAACGGAAGAGCGAAACGACGAGGGTTTGGAAATTCTTGTGACTGGATAAATACGAACGTTCCCAAGAGAAGAACTCCAACGATATTGATGAGCCAGAACACCCAAAAGTCTAAAGCGACAAGACCGACCAGGTTCACCACGGTCACGACTACGATGAGTGCACGAAGCAAGGTTCCCATGCCTCCAAGAGGGATCACGCGGTCTCGTCCTTGTTGGGAAACAAGCCACATGGCAAATCCCACAAACATCATGACGCTCATGAAGGAAACAAATCCGTTCATGGTTCCGATGGTGTTGAACCCGACGGACTGGGCGAAATCAAATGGCAAGTGAGCGAGATTGAACATCCCCAACAGTGTGACCAGACCTGACAAAGCCGCGGAAAGAAAAAGGGCGGTGAGGATATTTCGTTGGTACATTGTATCCCCGGCCGTATTCAGCAGAAGGTAAAAAAGGACAACGAAGAGTGAGATAGAGAGGAAGCTTGTATATTCTGATGACGACTGCCCGACCCATGTCTGGTACCCGGCAATCGACGTAATCGACGCGACGAGAACCGCAACGAGATAAAGACCCGGAACAAGATTCAACCATCCCGACTTGAACGTGAACTCTTTACTCATGACCATCTGACCGAGCCAGGCAAGAAGACCCACGCCTGCCAGCACGACAAACAGAAGCTGTTTATTGTGTTCAAGAATGGTTGTTGTCCAGGGAAGGAAAAAGATCGGAACGAGGAAGAATAAAAGGTAGGTAGCCCATTTGGTAATCATCCCAAACAGGTGCGCTTGACTCCCCCGTACGCTTGTTGCGAGACTCGACATAACGTGAATTACGATTACTTCTTAGTAGAGATATATTGCTGGATGGCTTGAACGACTTTTGAGTCGTCCTTCATGTCCTCGATGAATAGAACATGCTCCTTGTTGATCTGCATCTGATCCTCTGGTCCATGAGCCTCGCTTCCGAGCTTTGTGAGCGCGAGACTTGTGGCTTGATCGACGGCAACACCAGATTGGAGATAGAACACATCTGTCAGCAGGTAGAAATCCTCGCGTGAGCGTTGCAATTTCCCGAAGTAGACTTGGCCGTTATCCAAGAATACCGCTTGATAGTCTCCGGAGGCAATGGCAGGTTCTTCCGCGGCTGTTCTCGCGCGTCCGTAGAGATAGTACCAACCAACAAAGGCGACAACGACAAGCAGGGCAACGAAAAAGAGCCAGCCCCAGGGTTTTTTCTTCTTTGGTTCGCTTGAAAGCCCTGGACGACCAATGGGACCGCGAGCCATTTTGGATTCAATAGCCATAAAATGCTTAAAACGACATTCAGATGGTACTAAATGAGTATGCTTTCCACAAGAAATACTGTGGATGGACCGTGAGTGTCCCAAAACCCCGTTCAGGAGGTCACATACGCGTACGCATTGCGTGGAGTAACAGATACAAACGTCGCGTCTGGATAGGCTGAGCGAAAGGTTTTTGGAAGGACTCCGCTCTTTGAAACATTCCACTTAAATTCCCATGCCCGTAACCCTTCCCCTGTCTCCTCAATGTAATCAACCTCTTGCTGGTCAAACGTTCGCCAGAAATAGGATGCCGGCGCCTGTTTCCCTTGTGAGGTGAGATGTTTCAACCGTTCAACAACCATACAGTTCTCAAAAAGTTGGCCGACATCATTACGACTCACGGTGTCGATGGGAGAAAACGCATCAATGAGCGCATTGCGAATTCCCAAGTCCAAAAAGTAAATCTTTTTTGACCTTGTTACTTCGTTTCGAAGGTTTCTGGAGTACGAACCAAGTCGGACAACCACATAATTCTTTTCCAGAAGATCCACATACCGCTCAATGGTTGGCTGACTTGTCTGTAAGGCAGTGGCGAGCTCGCGAAAAGACACCTCATTGCCAATTTGATAGGCCAGCAGTTTCAAAAGCTGGATAATGATTTCGGGTTTTTTGACGTTCCCCAATGAAAGCACGTTCTTGTAGAGATATTGCGACACAAGGGTCTTGAGTCGAAATATCTTCTCATCCTCCGACAGCCCCTGGATATCAGGATACCCGCCAAATCGCATAAGTTGAGGAAGGATTTGCTGGGCGTCAAAATCCGTACCCACCAGTTCTGAAAGAGACAATGGGTACAACACAAACTCGAGCGAGCGACCCGTCAAAGGCTCAGAAACCTTATTCGCCAGATCAAATGAGGAAGATCCTGTGGCAATGTACTGAACCTCAGGATGGTGATCAAACAAGGACTTCAGCACGGAACCAATGTTGGGGATCACTTGCGCCTCATCAAACACCACAACTTTGTACTTCCTCACAAGCGAAAAGAGATCACCGGTTGAGGGTCTAGAAAGCAAATCTCTATTTTCAACCAATTCACAATCAATATAACGAAGTTCCGATGCGTAATCCTGAGTTAACCGCCCTACGAGTGTTGTTTTGCCTGCCTGTCTTGGACCAAACAAGATAAGAACCTTTCCTCTGAACATCTGACTTTTTAAGGCATTTTCTAAATTTCTAGACAAATACATATACATCAACTTAACAGATTTAGCCGAATCCGTTAAGTTCATTTATGCACAGTGGAAACCAAAGACGAGGCCCGGGTGAACCTCGTCTTGTTCATTGACTGTTTAGAGAGCTGGCTCAGAAGGAACCTCAGCTGGAGCCTCCTCCACGACTGGGGCTTCTTCAACCACTGGCACCTCCTCAACGACCGGCTCTTCAGCGGCAGGTTCCTCAGTCACCACTTCTGGGGCTGGTTCCTCTACCACTTCCTCCACAGGGGCTGGAGCTACCGGTTCTTCCTCAACGATTGTTGGGGCTGGAGCCGATGGGCCGTTCTGGTCGTTCACGGAGATTTGGACGAATCCGCCCTGGAGGTCAGAGACCGTCACCTGGGCATCTTCGACACCCACCGCGATCCAGTTGAACTCGACTTGTGAGTCCGAGGTCGAATCTGGGCGGTAGAGGGTGAATCCAGTTTCATCTTCGTTTCCGATCCAAGCCTCACGAGCGTCCAACGAGTTGGAGCGTGAGCTGAATGTCACGATTGGGAGGTACTGGTAAGGCGTCTCGAAGGTCACGCGAACTTCTGTCTCGCCGGAACCCATGCGGATTCGGCCAGCCATATCGCGTGAGCCATAGAGGTGCTCAGCGACAGTGACTGATCCTTCAAATGTTGCGTCCGAAGCGGACACACTGTCCGCGATGACAACCGCGCCGCTCGATCCGCCCTGCAAGGCACTCGCCTCAGAGGCTGGCGCCTGGTACCAGGAGTTGTTGACCTGGACCATCATGGTGCTCTTTTCCCCGTTCCAGTTTTCAAGGGCCATACCGATCACGCGTCCTGTCTGAGTAGCCTTCATGGCCGCACCTGGGGTTGAGGATGTTGTGAGGTAATCACCGATCGCAATCGAACCGTTTTCAGCCACGACCTTCACCGGCACACGTCCGACAAGGGCGACTGGCATTGGGTTATCTGCAAGAGCGATGTTGTTACCAGCGGACGAGAAGTCACCGTAGTTGTTTGAGATGACTCCGTAGACAGGACCTTGATAGGCTTCGTTTGAGAGCACGGCTTGCGCAATGTACTGCTCTCCGTTTAGCTTGTCGTATGTTCGAACCATGGTTGTTCCAGGAACCACGATCTGGCCGTAGGTGGCACCGGTTTGAACTGGATAACGCTCAGCGTAGTCG
>JBBTRQ010000003.1:9470-12208 GCA_038065075.1 Patescibacteria group bacterium | reverse complement strand
GCCCAATCATCACCCCGATCCAGAGCTTCCAGTCATCCATGATGACCAGCGTGATCAGAAAAAACGCGAGCGCAATCGCGATCGCGATCGAGAGCGGCTGTTTGAGTCGATGGTTGGTAACCGAAAGCCAGATGAGAAGTATGACCGAGAGCGCTGTTGAACACGCAACCAGAACGCCCCAGAGATCGACGAGTCCGATCGTGTTGAACGCGGGAATTTTTGAAAACTGCCAGGGAAACAGAAAGCCGCCAGCAAGCTGGGCAAGGCCGACGAGCGATGCAATGACGGCGGATCCCAGAAGCGCTGCGAGTATTCCCGTGACCCGTTCTTTAGTTGCGGCAGTCGCGATCAGAATTGCGAAGACGGTAAACGCCGCGACACTCGAAAGGCTGAACGCCTCCTGGCGATCAAGACCGACAAAACTGTTGTGCGGATAGGGCGAGGCGATGCTTGCAAGTAGCCACCCGACAAGAAGCGCACCGAATCCGATAAAGAGCGGCGACCACTTCACTTCGATCTCTTCGGCAAGAAAGCTACGCACCGCCTGGAGCACGAGCAAAACAAAAACCCCTATGAACAAGAGTAGTTGTTTATTGAGCTCAAGAACGTCGCTGGTGAAGGGAAGAAAAAAGAGCGGCAGGAGAAAGACGAGGCCATAGAGCACCCATGAGAACGCCGTATCGCACAGGACAAGAAGAGCGGGCCGATCGAGCTCATAGAGAGGCGACTTGTGTGTCACTGTCGATGGCGGTACGGCCAGTTCAGTTCGAGACACACCAAGCGCTGATTTTTTTTGAGTGATTTTGCCAGTTATTTTTTTTGCGCGGGTATTTTTTATAATGTCCTTGTCGTCAAATTGCATAGTGAATTCTAAGGTTAATACAGTTTACTCTATCATATTTATTATCGTCGCCCAATACAGATGTAGGAGATAACATCACTGACGGCAAAGTTATAGAGTCCCAGGGCTGCTGTCGTCGAGGTCGCGCGTGTCGAGGTCGCGGTCGTCTCGTTACTTGCGACGCAGGAGGGGGCATTCGTCCAGGTGTTTGCGAAGGTAACCACGCACGGCTGACCGATTGATCCGGTGCCGACGGTGAATTTTCCGATGAGGTCATTACCCGAAAGGGAAGGACTTGAACCACAATTTGCGGAAAACGATGACGGTGCGGTGCCCGAGATCTCAATATGTCCCGCGTTATCGATCCGCATGCGCTCCGAGAGAGACACAGAGCCGCTCAGAGTCGTAAAGAATATCAAGCGCCCCGGCATGCTCGTTGATGAGATGGTTGCACCGTCAACATTTGCGGCGATCCCCGCCGCCTCCTGGAAATTGGTGCCATCAGACCCTCTAAATATGACATTCCCGAGCGCAAAGTTTTGGGAGACGATGCTATGGGCACCGACAGTGGTTCCAGTGCTTTTGTTAAAGTCAAGAATGCCCGCATTTGCATCATTAGCCCAGGTATTAATCGCGATTCCCCCCTCGTCTCCCGCTTGGTTCACCTCAAGTTTTTGGCTCAGGCGGCCGTAGGTCGTGGTTGCATTTATGAGAACCGCGCCATTCATGAATGTTGCCGCGTAGTTGTTCGTCGCGCCTGCCTGCGTGTTCACATACAGGCCGTATGAGTTGATCTGCGTGCCGACATTCCCCGCGCCGATCCCGAGTGCGATCGCGTTGGTCGATGTTGTATTTACTCCCTTGGTTGGCGCACCGGCAATGAAGAGATTGTACGCGTCAGTTGTGGTAACGCTGTTGGTCGCCGCAAGAACCCCTTGGTGGAAGGTAATGAATGCCGAGGAGGTTGCCGTGCCACCCGAGGCGGTATTGTTGTCGGTGAATGTTGATGAGGCAAAGGTAAAGTACGCCCCCGTTGAGGTAGACGGCGTTCCGGAAAGCGCGCCTGCAATCGTGAGAAGCGCCTGTGGAGTTGAGGTACCGATGCCGAAATTTCCGTTGAGGAAGATGCCCGAATATCGTGTCGACGCAGTTGTGCCAACATCAACGTACACGCCGTATTTTGATCCCCCGCCAGTCGTTGCATCAATGTAGAGTCCGTAGCCAGTTGTTCCAGAGGCGCTTCGGATGAATGCATTAAATCCGAAAGCAGTATCGCCAGCAGTCCCTCCGGCGATATCGGCAAAGACTGCCGTCGAAGTCGCTGCTCCATTCGCAGATCCGTCTACGGAGAAGTATCCGCCATAGGTGTTACGAGTCCCTTGATCAGTGGAAAGATTCCTGTTGTTGACCGCTACATATGTTCCGTATGCATTCTTTAGCGCGTTGACGTCTCCCGTGACCTCGACATTGGTGTAGTTACCGTAGACGGTATTGCCATAGGCCGTCGAGTCGGTTGTTGATGAGTAGATGTTGTATGCGGTACTCGTGACCGACGGCGCGTGCGACAGGATACTGTACGCATTGGAAAGCGTGTTGCCGTTTGATGCGGGCGAGCCAATGCCGGAGAGATTCAGGAGTCGTCCGCCATTGCCAATGTTTGAACTTAATGAAAGCGCACTTCCCGTCATGGTTGTCCCTGATGTTGGCCCGGTGAATCGAATGCCCGTGCCGCTCGTGAGCGTTGAAGACGCGACATCAAGAATGGCGTCCGGCGTCGTCGTGCCGACGCCGACATTTCCGCCGGTAAAGATGCCGGCGTAGTTGTTGGTCGCGCCGGTCTGTGCGTTCACGTAGAGGCCGTACGAGTTTGTTTGTGTACCAACTGCGCCAGCGCCAA
>JBBTRQ010000003.1:0-9370 GCA_038065075.1 Patescibacteria group bacterium | reverse complement strand
GCGTTCACGTAGAGGCCGTACGAGTTTGTTTGTGTACCAACTGCGCCAGCGCCAACTCCGAACGCAATCGCATTGGTCGAGGTGTTGTTCGCGCCGACAGTCGGCGCGCCAGCAATATAGAGAGTGTATGCATTGGTTGTGGTCACTGCGTTTTGCGCCGTGAGTGCGCCTTGCGCAATGGAGAGAAAGGTCGCATTGGCCGCTGTTCCTCCCGCAGCTGTCCCGTTATCCGTGAGCGTTGAGGATGCGAAAGAGAAGAAGCCGCCCGTGAGCGACGGTGTTGTCGATACAGTCCTACCACCAATAGTAAGGAGCGAACTGGGTGTCGAGGTGCCAATTCCAAAAAAACCATTATTCAGAATCGTCGCGGCGGTCGTACTGCCGGTGTCCCCCACAAGAAAGATAATACTGGACGTTGCTGCGGTGTTCCCGCTCGCACTGGTCCCCATGAACGTGAGTTTGTTGTTTGCCGCCGTGCCGCCGATAATCGTCTGTCCTCCGGATACTCCGGTGAACACGCCGAATGAAGACGAGTCCAGCCCATCAAGAAAGTCCGCATTGTAGGCGTACGGCACACCTCCGAGCTGTCGACGCGGAGTCATCTCCGCATCACAACTGTTTGTGGTGCCGCACGCGGTGATGCCAACATGATAGGTCCCGCTATTGAAGTTATTGGTGATACTTGAGGTAATTTCGTCGTTTGTGGAATCTCCATTTCCTAAAAGAACCGTAAAAATTCCGCGATTCACCGTTACCGGTGTTGAAGTCGCCGTTCCGGTGCAGCCGACACCGGTCCCCGGCTGCTCGGTGCGCCACAAACAATTTCCTCCAGTCGCTGCATCGTAAATGGCAAATTGCATATAACTCGTGCCATCAGCAACCGGAACATAATTTGAATCCAAGAGCCGGCCTTGATACGGAATCGGAAGGCTACTTCTCTGACCCGCATAGATCGATACGAAAACCCCGACCACGCCAAAGATCACGAACAGAGTGATCAGTTCGGGGAAGTAGTGGCGCTTAAGGAACGCCAGCTTCGTATTAATAAAAGCGGCAATGGTCATTTTTCCAACGCAAAAAGAGCTTCTAAAGTTAGAAACCGCCCATACTATCATGATACTCCAGATACAAAAAAACCGCCAAAGGCGGTTTTGTGACAAAAAACCTTATTTTTATAATGAATTTTAGGCTCCGTAACCCGCTAAAAAGTGGCAGTCGTGATCAGGGTGACGTTCTGTGTATAAAGTCCGGAGGAGTTTGTCTCAGAAACCCCGATTTTAAAGGTGAGCGTGGTGACCTCGTTTCTGGCAAACGTCGCGCTTCCGTTGATTTTTGAAGGGGTGCTAGTGGGGATCGCAAGGTCTGTCGACGAGGTGGCATACCCGTACTCGTTTCCGTTCGCGCTGACCGTTCCGTCACTGATTCTGGCTATGATCTCATTTGCGGCTGTTGTCGTCACTGCCGCGGTCGTTTTTCGCAAATGGCCATCCGCAAGAATGGTGATCTGGTATCCGCTGGGTGCGTTCGTGTTCACCGTCACAGTCATACTTGTTGATTTAACTTCGGTAGCTTTTAGATCGGCAAAGCTCAGGGAATTTGTTGAGTAGCTCACGGTCAGCTGCGGGAGGTCTGTTTGTGCCTGGAAACCGGAGAATGCGGCGTAATTTGTGCTTGAAGCATTCTGTCCGGCTTGTTCGCAGAGCGTGTCAAAGATTTTGTAATTCGATGACGAGCTATGTCCCCCGCCGCAGTTTGTCGTTGATTGCGACGTAAGCTTGTAGTTGGTTGAGGAGGAGGTCTGCGCGATGCCCGTGTCCACGCTCGAAAAAAGAATCGCAATAACCAGACAGAGGGCGAGTGCGGATATGAGCAGTAGGTCGCGCATGTTAGTTTGCACCGATGATAATCCAGCCGCTGCCGGTTGAGACGAGCGTCTTGTACTTCCACTGATCATTCACGAAGTTGACTGTGCACGTCGCCGAGCCGTTGATCGTTTGTTGCGCAGATCCGCCGTTACAGCCAAGAGGTTTAATGAAGATCGTTCCAGCGGTAGAGGTTGACTTGATGATCGTATAGACGCGCCCGGCAGTGCTTGATGCTGTGGGAAGATAGACCGAGCCGCTTGCACTGTTCACGGAAATGACACTGTCAGAGTCGGTGAGCGTGTAGTCCGCGGTGACTTCTGCATAGGCGGTCGCAATGGGGCCGGCAACCGTAAGAAGCGCGCCTGGCGTCGTCGTGCCCACCCCGACAAAGCCGTTATCATCAATCACGAACGGGGAGGTGTCGGTCAGGGTTCCGTTGTCGTTGACCCGAAGTGCAAATCCGGTGCCCGCAGTCGTGATATTGAGCGCCGATCCCGTGTTGTTCGCGTAGGTTTGAATGATTTCAGCTGCGTCTGCAGATGAATTGCACGTCCCAGCGCCAGTGCAGTCGTCATTCACCGAGAGCGCTGCGCCGGTCACGGTGAGCGTTGTACCGCCTGAAGCAGACGGGCCTCTCACCATGCGCAGGAGATTTCCAGAGTAGGTAAGGTTCGTGGTGTATGCACCGGTTTTGTTAAAGATCACCGTATTACCCGCCTCAGTGGATGTCGAGTTGTTCGTTACCTGGAAAACCGCGCCACCCGAGAGCGAATTTGAACTTAATAACAATCCGGTCTGTGTTGTCAGGCCGTCCCAATTCCACGTTTGTGCGTAGGCGGAATTATTGATGGAGTTTGTCGCAGTTGCCGCGGTGAGCCCTGAGAAGACCGAACCACTCCCCGCGGTTGTCCATGAGAGAGTTCCGGAGCCATTAGTGGTAAGGACCTGTCCATTGGTTCCATCGCCGCCGGGAAGAGTGAATGCGGTTGAAGTGGTCACCGCCGCGGGGGCGCGAATCGATAAGTACCCGCTCGTCGTACCAGAGAGGCGTAAGGTCCCAGCAATATCAACCGTATTACTTGGAGTAGAAGTTCCAAAACCGATATTTCCATTGCCCAGGACCGTCATTGGAAAGGACGTGCCTCCATTATTGAGACGGAAAACGGCTTCATTTCCAGTGAGTGCAGTATACCCAGTACCGGATTTTTTCGCGCCCAGTAGCTCGATCGCGGGAACACCGTCATCGGGATCCGCGCCGATTACTGCGGCAAGTGAGAATGCCGTCCCATCAACCGAGTCGGAGAACGCATCAAATTCAAGACCGCCGTTCGTTGCATGCAAAGACTTAAGGAGCGCAAGAACATTGGTTCGGGCAAGGTCGGTGATTCCATGGTTGATATCCTCATCAGTGAGCGCAAATGATGGATCCGATCCGACGGCACGGGAGACATCAAGATCATAGCCCGGTGTGGTGGTGCCGACTCCGACACGTCCACTTGCGACAATCACACCATAATTATTTGTCGCGCCGGACGCGGAAAAATATCCACCCACATTCGTTGTTGCCGCACCGGTATTAGTGACATGGAGGCCGTAGTCTGTGCCTGGTGTCGCACCTGTCTGCGCAAACTGCGCAGTTCGATTATCAGCAGTGGTTGCAGTTGATGTCGCGACAGTGGTCGTGGCAACAAGTCCCAGGGACGAGAGTGAGCCCAACAGATTGAGATCCCCTTCCGCATCAAGGAGTGCTCGCAAAGCTCCGTTAACCGCAGCACCCAGGAGCGTGGTGTTTGCGGCGGCACTTGCCGGATTAATGTAGACAGTTCCCGCACCGACACCGGTTCCGGTTGGTGTTGTTGTAACAGCTGTGAGCGCATCAGTTCGCATAAACTGCACAGACTCAAAGCCATCAAGGAGATCCGCATTGTATGAGTAGGTTGTCCCGCCCATCTGAACTCGCGGCGTCATCTCGGCTTCCGTGCAAGATGATGCGGGCGTCGTGCCGCAGATCGTTACGCCCGCAAAAAAAGTGCCGTTTTCAAAGTTCAAAGCAAGCGCGGGCATATTTCCGTGGTAGGTAGTATCTCCAAACGGAACCGTGAAAAGTCCGCGACTCACGGTGACCGGAACAGACGCGCGTGTTGCACAGCTCCCGGTCGCCCACTGACAGCCCGACCCGTCTGCGGCGGTGTAGAGTGCAAAGCGCATGTCGTACTGGCCGTCTGCAAGGGGGATGGTGTCACTGCCCGTGATGCGGCCCTGGAACACGAGGGGCTGCTTGTATCGATTCGTCGATGTCGCAAATGTGGTAAAGAAGACCCCGAGAAGGAGAACCAGAAGAACGATAGACACCATCTCCGTAAAATAAAAACCGCGGAGCGTGGCAAGATTTTTATTAATTTTTTGGATCACTGGTTCGTGAGCAAGTTTGTTGGAGTCGCATGAGGGCGCGCTTCCGAGCGGAGATTGAGGAATGAGGTCACGTCCCGGTGCACCCCCTCCACTGGGAGCGTTGTTTGATTCCGCAAGAAGCGGTTGGGCTTGAGGTGGAGGAAGGGCGGGAGGCGGAAGAGCAAATACGGGCTCTTGCCAACGTATCCCGGAGGGCGTGAGAGGCGCGGCAGGAACGACTTCAAGCGATAAAGATCCTGACGGTGCTGCAACCGCCGGCGTATGGGGTGTTAATAACCCCGCTATTTTTGTGAAAATTGAGCAGAGTAAGTGAAAAATGCTTGAAAAATAGTGAAAAATGAGTTCTTTTTCATCAGTCAGAGATTGATGCAGTGACTCCGATAGCGGGGTTTTGTGTAAGTCGCGATGCGTAAAGACTCTCGACCGGTTTCGAAAAAAATCATATTTCTCCTTTGAAATAAAAGAAAATAACGCAAAAAAAGCGCGAAGCCATTCACGAACTCTTATTGTGGTGTTCCTCATTGAGAATTATCCACACGAATTGTACTATAATTATAGCACTTCCTCGGAATATATGATAGGTTTTTCTTCATGCCCCTGTGGCGGAATTGGCATACGCGCATGGCTTAGGACCATGTTCCCGCAAGGGATTAGAGGTTCGAGTCCTCTCAGGGGCATTGAAAATGCACATGAAGCAACAGAAGCAGCTTTCCGTTGCGTGAGGACGAGAAGGGCGGAGCGATGTCTGGCAACCAGGCCAGACCGCGAGCAGCGGCCTGCGACCGAGCCGAGTGACGACGATGCGAGAGTTGTAGGCGAGTCCTCTCAGGGGTATTGAAAAGAAATGAAAATGAGAGTCTCCGGCAGAGCCGGACCAGGCTCCACTGGCTCTCAGGGGCACCAAAATTAGAGATATCCCCAAACTACCCACAGAGAGCGGGTCGAGAAGTCGATTTGAAGGGATATTGCCCTCTTGACAAGGCATTTTTTGCGCGTATACTAAAACAACATCTGTAACTAAACTTTTTTTCCATCCTTCATGGTACAATCGGTCACCAACCGAAAGATTACGTAAGCAAAGGGGCCCGGAGGAGGATAAAAGGGCCGCTTTTAGGCGGTTTTTTTGTTGCCTGATGACGACAATTATGGTGAGAGAAGGACGATTTCCTTATAAATATCGTCACTCCCTCCCCGTAAAAAGGGTAGGCGCACATTGACAATTTGAATCAATCAAGTAAAGAAGCATCTCAATCGAATCTTGATAATGGTCGAGATACAATGAAGTGCATATGGTGGATGCCTTGACGTCAAAAGTCGACGAAGGACGTAGCAGCCTGCGATAAGCCTCGGTAAGGTGGCAAGCAACCTGTGACCCGAGGATTTCCGAATGGGGAAACCCAGTCCGCGGAAGGCGGATTACCCTGTATTTTTATAGGGAGACAACCCGGTGAAGTGAAACATCTCAGTAACCGGAGGAAAAGAGAACAATAGTTATTCCCTTAGTAGCGGCGAGCGAAAAGGGAACAGTCAAAACCCATTAAATTTGAACCATCGCGTGTTTTCTTGTAGCAATACAGGACGGTGCGTATGGGGACTGCATTCGGGCTATAGATTTTTTGGGGGTAGCGGGACGAAGAGTGGTGCGTCAGCCGATTCTGGCGCGCAAGCGAGAGATTATTAGAAGAAAGGCCTGGGAAGGCCTGCCATAGAGGGTGATAGCCCCGTATTTAAAAATAATCGTATCCCTTGTACACATTTTGTTCCCAAGTACTACGCGCCCCGTGAAAGCGAGTAGGAATCAGCCAGGACTATCTGGTAAGACTAAATACTTTTGACGATCGATAGTGAACAAGTACCGTGAGGGAAAGGTGAAAAGCAGCCCGGGAGGGCGATGAAATAGTATCTGAAACCATATGCTTACAAGGAGTCGGAGCTGACTGTCGCTTTGCGCCGGCAAATTCCAATGTCCAAATTCCAAATCTCAAACAACATTTGTTTGTTATTTGGTGCTTGCGATTTGTGATTTGCCGCCGTGAAGCGGCGGTTGGTGACGGCGTTCCTATTGAAGAATGAGCCAACGAGTTTGTGTATGTTGCGTGTTTAACCCCGATATCGGGGGAAGGCAGAGGGAAACCGAGTCTTAACGGGCGACTTTTCTAGTTTGTAGTAACGTGGTTAGTAGCCGCAAGGTTACCAGCTACCTGCTACAATCTAGAAATAGCAGCATATACAACACACGAAACCGGGTGAGCTAGCCATGACCAGGGTGAACAAGGCCGAAAAACCTTGGGAGGCCCGAACCCACATGTCGTACAACGCATGGGGATGAGTTGTGGTTAGGGGTGAAATTCCAATCGAACTCGGTGATAGCTTGTTTTCCTCGAAATAGTTTTTGGACTAGCCTCAGCGTGGCAGCCAGTGGTAGAGCACTGAATGGGGGTGGGTGGAGCAATCCTACCACTTCCAACCAAACTCCGAATGCTGGTGTTGTTATACGTTGGGAGTCAGACTATGGGCGCCAAGGTCCATCAGTCTAAAGGGGAACAGCCCAGACCGTCATCTAAGGTCCCTAAATCCATGTTAAGTGTCAAAGGTGGTGTCGTGACTGTGACAACCAGGAGGTTGGCTTAGAGGCAGCCATCCTTTAAAGAAAGCGTAATAGCTCACTGGTCAAGTTGTCTCGCGCCGAAAATATACCGGGGCTAAATATGGTACCGAAGATACGGGTGTACGCATTGCGCAAGCGAAGTGTACACGGTAGAGGAACGTTCTGTTCTGCGATGAAGTCGTGTCGTGAGGCACGGTGGAGCGTACAGAAGTGCGAATGTTGGCATAAGTAGCAATAATTGAGATGAAAACTCTCAACACCGAAAGTCCAAGGTTTCCTGGGCAATGCAAATCATCCCAGGGTTAGTCGATCCTAAGGTGAGTCCGTGCTTAGTGCGGGGTAGCCGATGGATACCAGGTTAATATTCCTGGACTACGGTAAGGTTTCGATAGAGGGACATTTTTCCAAGCTTCAAGCGCGTTTTGGTTATACGCGTCCAACTGTCCGTCGCTTTGCGACGACAAATTCCAATGATCAAATTCCAAATCCCAAACATAATCTGTTTGTTATTTGGTGCTTGAGATTTGAGATTTGCCGCCGTGAAGCGGCGGACGGGAGTGTAAGTTGGGGGTAACCCCGACAAGTTGAGGGGAGGAAGAATCAAGAAAATCTCTAAGAGCTAACCTTATCGTACTCGTACCGCAAACCGACACAGGTGGACGGGTTGAGTATACTCAGGTGTACGGGAGAACCCTTGTTTAGGAACTCGGCAAAAAAGCTAGGCGTAACTTCGGGATATGCCTCGCCCATGTCCGTCGCTTTGCGACGACAAATTCCAATGATCAAATTCCAAATCCCAAACATAATCTGTTTGTTATTTGGTGCTTGAGATTTGAGATTTGCCGCCGTGAAGCGGCGGTCGTGGGCCACAGCAAACGTTTATTTTGTGACTGTTTACCAAAAACATAGGTCCCTGCAAAACCGTAAGGTGACGTATAGGGGCTGATGCCTGGCCAGTGTCAGAACGTTAAGGGGAGAGGTTGACCGGAGCAATCTGGAAGGCTTTGAACTGAAGCGCTGATGAACGCCGGCGATAACTATAATCGTCCTAAGGTAGCGAAATTCCTTGTCGGGTGAGTTCCGACCTGCACGAATGGCATAACAACAGAATAACTGTCTCAACAAGGGACCCGGCGAAATTGCAAGAGGAGTGAAGATGCTCTTTACCCACGGCTGGACGAAAAGACCCCGTGAAGCTTTACTACAACTTGATATTGGATTGCGACTCCGCATGTTCAGTGTAGGTGGGAGCCCCTCAAAAGGCGCCAATGAGACACCACCCTTGCGTCGCTGTAATTCTTGATCTGTGTCAGTAATCCTGACAGGAGACAGTATCTGGTGGGTAGTTTGACTGGGGCGGTCGCCTCCCAAAATGTAACGGAGGCGTTTACAAAGGTTGGCTTAATCCCGATGGAAACGGGATTGGACGTGTAAAGGCACAAGCCAGCTTTACTGCAAGACCTACAAGTCGCGCAGTCGCGAAAGCGGAACTTAGTGATCCGACGATCCATTATAGGATGGTCGAAGCTCAACGGATAAAAGCTACTCCGGGGATAACAGGCTAGTCTGGTCCAAGAGTCCATATCGACGACCAGGTTCGGCACCTCGATGTCGGCTCAACATGGGTCGCAGTCCGAGTAATCGGACATGAAAATAATGAGCTCATAACGGTGAACTCCCTATGGTACAATGAATCCAGGCCATATGGACAATACCGTGGGAAGTCAGCAACGAGATATTATTATAGGCACTCTTTTAGGTGATGGGTTTCTTGAGCGCAATGGAAAGAATGTTCGACTCATCGTTGATCATTCCCTAGCGCAGCAAGAGTATGTCATCTGGAAGAAAGAACGACTGGACGCAATTCCATCAAAGCTTACGATTAAGCAGAGAAAGGATATGCGCACCGGTAAGTTCTATAGTCACTGCATCCTTCGAACACGTTCTTTACCTCTGTTCGAAGAGTACGTACACCTCTTTTATAAAGATAAAAGAAAATGCGTACCGCGTGATTTGCCGCGCTATATATCTTCGCAAGTGCTCGCAGTGTGGATTATGGATGATGGCTATAGAAGAAACGATTGCAATGCAATGCGATTAAATACCCAAAGCTATTCGTATGAAGAGCAGGGTGTCATCCGCACGGCATTGGAAACAGTTGGTATAGAAAGCATCATTCAGAAACACAAAGAATCATTTGTGATCTATATTCCATCGAGATCAATGGAACGAGTGCGGTCGTTTGTTCGACCACATATCATTCCGTCGATGGAATACAAAATTGCTTGACCCCGTAACGACTAAAGTCTAAAAGACTGAAATAGAAGGAGTACGTTAGTACACGAAACAAACTTCTATTACACGCTCATCCCCTTCTTTGCAGGAAGGGTGAAGGTATAGTCTGCACTATTAGTAATAATAGATATTGTGCATCGCATCCTGGGGGTGAAGAAGCTCCCAAGGGTTTGGCTGTTCGCCAATTAAA
>JBBTRQ010000002.1:0-29782 GCA_038065075.1 Patescibacteria group bacterium | reverse complement strand
CGGTCGTCATGGCCGCCAACTGGTTGAGCGGTGAGTCGGAATTCGGCACGCGCCTGATCTTCCTGCCGCACGAGTACCGCGGCCTGCCGTACACCTACCTCCCGCGCGAGATCCACTCGCGTCACTTCCAGCGTCCACTGGAAGGGGACGTCCCCGAGGCCGTCCACCATCAAGGTCGGGCGGGGCTGGGCTACGTGGGATCGGAGTTCGTGGACATCCCCGCCAACTGGCAGAAGAGTGCGGCCATCCTGGCGGACTACATCCACCAGGGCTACCGCTTTGCCTGTATCCTCCCCAGCTTCGGGGATCTGGATGGTGGCGGTCACTTCGACTACGTTCGTCTCTACCGGTTTCACGATTCGATGCGTGAATTCGATTTCCGGCACATCCATGTGGCGCCTCACATCGCGCCGCTTAAGTACCTCATGGCTGGCGAACACGCGTGTCGCCGCTAGCGTTTCTACGGGAAGGTTTCGGCCTTCCTTTTTCTTTTGGGAAATCTTGTGTAAAAGAAGTGGATAGAATTTGGATATCTGCCTCTTGACCGCCTTGCAGAAACTCGTGAGAATGCTAAGTTTGAACTGCCTTCCGGTCGGATGGGTGCGTTCCATGAACGAAAAACATAATCGGTCCGGGAATGTGGAGCCAGGTGCTACCGCAATAGGACTAACCGGTTTTACCGGACGGTACGGTCGATATGGTGGATTTCCCGCCGCCGCAGGGCTTTGGCGGGCAAGCTACCGTACTCGCTGTTGCCGCTTCGGTGACGAGCGCCCGAGGATATCGTGCCTCTGTAGGGAACGTCAGACCGCCCTCAAACATCGTACTGACTTGGACCACCCATCTGCCTGTTAGGCACCACCAACAAGAGCGCCGGCCTCATCAGAGGTCGGCGTTTTGGATTTTTACCCTGCTGTGACAGAATGAGGACGCTATGTATCCAATCATTCGAATCAAAC
The DNA here is from genome assembly GCA_038065075.1 of Patescibacteria group bacterium. Classification (GTDB taxonomy): domain Bacteria; phylum Patescibacteriota; class Patescibacteriia; order UBA9934; family GWF2-40-263; genus UBA12478. Next base: position 28,823 of record JBBTRQ010000002.1, on the reverse strand, counting down.
AAGAACGCGTCGACAGTGTTCGGTATCGCCACCCTTGGATTTTTTCCGGCGCGATTCTTGAGAAAGATTCTGGAGTCGTCCATGGCGGACTGGTTCGAGTCCAAGGCGAGGACGGAACGTTTCTTGGTGTGGGGACGTATTCGGCGAGTTCGTCGATCGCGGTTCGGATATTCGACGTACAAGATGTCGCCATTGATGTCGACTGGTTTGTTCGTCGACTGACGCAGGCTCGTGGCAGGCGACATCTATTGGGACTCGGACAGGGAACAGATACGACCGGTTATCGCGCATGCTTTGGTGAGGCGGATGGCGTTCCTGGGTTGGTCGTCGATTTGTATGCAGACGTATGTGTGTTTCAACTGTCGACCGCGGGACTTGATCAGTTGCGCGAGCAGATCATCGAGGCAGTCGACCGCGTGTTCTCTCCGCGCGGTGTTGTCGAACGCAGTGACGTGTCGGTTCGCAAAGATGATCGACTCGAAGAGGTCATCACCGTGCACAAAGGCGAGAATCCTAGTGTGGTCGAGTTCCTCGAACGCGGTCGCCGGTACTTGGTGGACGTCATCGAGGGACAAAAGACGGGATTTTTTCTCGACCAGCGAGACGCGCGCGACACCGTCCAGCGTCTTGCTCATGGAAAAAAGTGCCTCAATTTATTTTCCTACACGGGAGCGTTTAGTATTGCGGCGATGTTGGGCGGCGCGACAAGTTGTCACAGCGTTGATTTGTCCGCGGAGGCACTCGTTGGCTGTGAGCGTCATCGGATCCTTCACGGATTTTCGCCAGAGTCGTTTACGATGCAAGAAGCCGACATCTTTCAGTGGCTGGGAGAGCGTCGTGAGCCGTCCTACGATTTGGTCGTGCTTGATCCGCCCGCACTCATCAAGTCTTCGAAAGACGCTGAGGCTGGGAAGAAGGCCTATCACTTCTTGAACCGCGCGGCGATGCGTCTGGTGCGCGACGGCGGCGTGTTCGTATCCTCGAGCTGTTCGCAACACTTGAGCGAGGAAGATTTTCTGTTTTTGTTGCGTCGAGCCTCCGTCCAAAACGGACTCGACCTGCGCGTGTTTGCCATGCATCGTCAGGCCGCTGATCATCCACTTAGTATTTATTTCAAAGAGGCGGCGTATTTAAAAACAGTTGTGTGCGAAGTACGAAAGATTTGACCTCACAGATTCACAGTGCTAGAGTCCTTTTGGATATGAAATCAACAGGATTCAATCAAGCCGTGCATCATGGCGTCTCCACAGAGACGCTCTAGGTTTGAGTTGAATCAACTCACATCCCCAAGAAGGCGTCTCTGCAAAGGGACGTCTTTTTGATTGTTCAACAACCTGCAACCGAGGAAATAGCCAATGCCCATCCGTCCCCTCAACCTTGAGACTGACATGGAGCGCATCATCGCGCTCTACCGTTCCTGCTTCGCTGAACCTCCCTGGTTCGAGCGGTTCGATCCGCGTGAGCTCGAGGTCGAATTCCGCGAGATCCTCTCGTGGGTCGACGCCATCTTCCTGGTCGAGATCGACCAGATCGGGGAGATCATCGGCGTGGCGATCGGCTTCCACGTCTGCCGCAAGGCCGACGTCTGCGAGCTCATCCCGCAGGGTGACCGCAACTCCTTCTACGTCGCCGAGCTTTTCGTCGATCCAACGCGCCGCACGCACGGGGTGTGTAAGCGCCTCAACGAGGCTCTGCTCCGGATCGCGCGCAAGTGTGGTTACAGCCGCGTGAGCGTCCGCACCTCCGTGCTCCAGCTCGCTATCCAGCACCTCTTCGTCGCTCGGCTCGGTTGCACGATCGTCGCGCGCCAGGAGGTCACCTCGACCAAGTGGATCGATGGAGTGGAACAGCAGGTGCCCGACACGCGAGTGCTGATGACGGGTGCAATCCCCGACTACGCTCGGTGTGATCGGGAGCAAGAAGACAAGAGGCTCTATCAGGGCTGCTGGCGCCGCTAGCGGTCAAGCCACGAGACAGGTACGCAACCTGTCTTTTTTGTTGTCGACGTCAACGCCTGATCGACGTACAATAGAAGCACTATTTATAGTGAGCTTGTCGAACTATGCATCCCAAAACCGTTCGCGTTGCCACGGTCGCGATCACCACATTCATTCCGTGGCTCATCACCCTTGCGGCCTTGGACGTCTCTCGTTCGCTTGCCCGTCCTGCCTTTGTAGGTGTGCATTACCTCCTGGTGGTGCTCCTGTATGGCGTCGCGTTTGGCATCTACTTTCGGGATCGGAAAGAGGTAGATCCATTTACCGTCACCGCGATCGCCATGCTTTGTCTGTTTGCCTACGAGTTCATCTACATCGCCTTTTTTTCCCAAGGGTCAGGTTGGTTCCTGACCTATATCGACTGGTTGGTCCCCGCCTTTTTGATTGCCTCAACGGTTTACTGGACCGGGACTTTTTTTACCAAGCACTAGCTCGACACGCCCCCTTCTCTTTGTCCTGGTCGCCAATCAGCGCACGGCGCTGGATGGCCTCATCGTGGCCACGGTGATCAAGCACTTAGGTCTCACGCACGTTCTGTGGATCGTGAAGGAGGGGATGCGCAAGGCACCCGTGGTCGGAGGATCGCTCGAGTGTGCGGGTCACGCCTTCGTGACGCGTGCGCGCGATCCGCAGGACAAGGAACGCGTGCGAGAGATGAACGATTGGCCGAGTTCGCTCCCCGGCAGGCTTGAACGCAAGAGCCTGTTTTCTTTTTTTAGGCAAAGAGAAAATCCCGCCGGGTGGCAGGACTAGTGGAGGCGGAACCAGTTGGCGATGCGGCTGAGAGAGTGGTCGAGCCATGGCACCTCCCTTGAGAAAGCGCTCCGCAAACGCACGGAGCGACAAAAAAGAATGCCCGATGAGGGCATTCTTGTCAATGAATTTAGTTGTTGAATTTAGTTGATGGTGATCGCGTCGGCTTTGTGCAGGTTGAAGCGCTCTGCGGCTGAGCCACCTTGAACCACGATCTCGACAAACCGTTCACTCTTGATGCCGGAAGAGCCGACGATGAGCGCGGGCTCGTGGTCCGTGACGTTGGCGAGGCGTTCGACGCATGGGAGTGAGATGGTTGTGCCGTCTGCGAACGTGGCTTGTTTGCGTGCCCCTGTTTTGAAGTTGATGTCGTGCGCCGTGAGGCTGGTCTTGGCGTTTCCAAACGAGTCGATCCACCAGATGAGACTGGGCATGTCATCGACGTCTGTGATCGGTAACGTTTCAGATGGGACATCATGGTGCTCCCACAAAATTTTGGCGAGGCGGGGAAGGTAATTGAGACTGCGGAATTGGGTGTGCGTGGCGGTCTCAACTTGCTCGCTTGTGTAGTCACCGACCGGGAGCGCCGTCGTGATGTCGGTCACACGGATTTCCGAAACCAACGCGAACCGTTTCAAAAACGAGAAACATTGCCCATCGATCGTGCCGACGACGAGTTTGTTTCCAATCCACACGTATCCAAACGGTGAGCCGTTCTTCCACTTTTTTGCTCGACCATGGCGCGGAGCACAATTAACCGCGATGACGCCGGGCGCGTCGTCGGCTGAGTCGAGAATATCAAGAAGATTTCCCGCCGCCTCTGAATCTGTTGCCGCCCCAACAAAGCTCACGTGCATCCCCGGGAAAAGGTGGGCGTAACGCGTTTCTTGTCGGGTGCGTGCGTTGTCGTCTCGACAATCGGTGATGATGGATACAAACATACGGGCGCAGAGTAGAGAGCTTTGGCGTCTTGGTCAAGGAGCAGGGCGGGTGTAAAATGCATTCATATGACTTTTGGGAACGCGCTCATCATCGCTATGCACGCGCTCGTGGCGTGGATGTTGATTGAAGTATTCGTAAACTTTGCCCATCGTCTGTCACGCGCCAGTTTTATCATCTGCCATTATCTGGTGGTGATCGCCGTGTTTGCGGGAGTCTTTGCCCTGTATTCTACATGGTTTGATATCGGAGCCTCCGCGTTTGCCGTGACGGTCGTGGGCATGGGCTTCGTGCTTCTTTTCGAGTTCGTTGTCTTTCGTTTTTTGTACAGCGGGGAACGCTGGTTTCTCAATTGGGTTGATTGGATGTTCCCAATCTTTCTTGCAACGTCGACGATTTACGCGGTGGTAAGCCTTTGGTAGACTCCTTCCACTATGGCAGACGTATTTAAGATCACAGGCGGACATCCGTTGCGCGGTGAGATCGCGATTTCCGGCGCGAAGAACAGTGCGTCCAAAATGATGATCGCCACGCTCCTCACGCAAGACGAGGTGATTCTTTCAAATGTTCCACGACAACAGGAGACAGAGATCACGCAGGAGATCATCACGACGGTGGGAGCACGCGTGGAGTGGGTGGATGAGCACACGCTCAAGACGAGCACTCCAAGTATCACATCCAATTCCGTGCGTGAGCTCTCGCGCAAGAATCGCATTAGCGTCTTGGCGATCGCTCCGTTGTTGCACCGCGCAGGCGAAGCCTTTGTACCACTGGTGGGCGGAGACAAGATCGGACCTCGGCCCGTGAATTTTCACGTGACCGCGCTTGAGAAGATGGGAGCATTGATCGAGGAAACGCCAGAAGGCTATCACGCGACCGCGCCCAAAGGTCTAAGAGGCGCGCTCATCGAGTTACCGTATCCATCTGTGGGTGCGACGGAGACGGCGCTCCTGGCGGGCGTACTCGCCAAAGGTCGCACCATGATCCGCAATGCGGCAGGGGAACCTGAGATCAAAGAACTCATCATGATGCTCCAGAACATGGGAGCGATTATCCAGGTGAACGCCAATCGTTCCATCGAGATTATCGGCGTGGAAAAACTCCACGGCACAAAGGCGCGTGTCATGCCTGATCGGATTGAAGCCGCGTCGTATGGATCCATGGCGCTTGGGACGGCGGGAGAAATTTTTGTGCGCGGCGCGCAACACGCGCAGATGATGACATTCTTGAACGCCGTCAGAAAAGTTGGTGGAGAGTATGAGGTCACGCAGGACGGAATTTGGTTCCGTGGTTCGCGTGAGCTCAAAGGTATTGAACTAGAGACCGACACACATCCAGGTTTCATGACCGACTGGCAACAGCCGTTTGTGGTGGCACTCACGCAAGCCAAAGGGACGAGCGTCGTGCATGAGACGGTGTATGAGGAACGATTCGGCTACACCGAGGCGCTCAAAAAAATGGGTGCCGACATCGCGCTGTTTAGTAACTGCTTGGGTGAGATCGACTGCCGGTTCAAGGGACAAAATTATAAACACTCGGCCGTGATCACCGGACCGGCAAAACTTCACGCCGCTACGGTCGAAGTCCCCGACATCCGCGCCGGCCTCGCGTTCGTCGTCGCGGCGCTGGTCGCGCAAGGCACCTCCACCCTCACCGGAATTCACCACCTCGACCGCGGCTACGAGCGTCTGCAAGAGAAGCTTATGGGGGTTGGAGCAAACATGGAACGCGTGGTAATCTGAGGGAAACAATAAAATCTATGAGAAAATTTGATAATCCAAAAGGGCCGCGTGACCTCTACAGTGGCCGGATGAATGAACAAGATGTCTTGGGGGAGTTCAAACCAACGCCAGAAGGACTGAAAGCCTTTCGTGCTGAGGCGCAAGAAGGGGGCTATCTCACACGTGGACGGGCGATTGAGTTGATCCGCCAACACACAAAGGAGGATCCAACCAATCCAAACAAACCGTTTGCGAAAGAGTTGCGGCTCGCCGTTATTGATCAGCTTGGACTTGAGGACGATGAGGATCTTGATCGCGTTCGTTTTTATAGCGCCGTGGGCACACCGTTGGATGTTTTTCATGGTGTAGATGGGTGGATCGAGTTTGTTCTCGAAAAAGGGGTTTCGCGAATGGTGACGCTTGATGTGACGATGGATCCTGGCAAGCTGGAACACAAGGCGGACGTCATTGTTCAGCAGATTCCCGATCCATCTGAGAGTGAAAAGAGGTTTATGAGTGCCGTTGATGGCTATGCGCGTGAAGTTTCACATCGTCTCAGACCGACGGTTCAAGCGATGTTCCACCGCAGGGAACAGAGAGCGGCAAAGTAGCGAGCAAAGTAGCGAGCCTTGACGGGCTCGCTTTTTTTCTATAAGGTTCTCGGTCCTCAAACAAAGGAGGCCGCCATGGCACGAGATCAGGACTCGGCACGACGGTCTCACGCACCCATTTGTTCGGTGTGTGACGGCCGGCGTGCTCAGGCACCCGTTGTCTTGTGCGCGGACTGCGCTCACCCGGATCGGGTGCGGACGTACTGCGCCCACTGCGAGGTCCGCTTGGACCTATCGCTGGAGGGTGCTCGAGAGCTCTTCGGCAAGTTCGGGCTGAAGATCACACACCCCGGCGTGGCACTCCTATTCCCCGATGGTTGTCCCGACTGTCGTGGGGAGGACTGCCCGGCACCCGAGGTCTACATCCTGGACGATCCAGAGCTCCATCACGGCCGTGTCGCTTGAACGCTTCACGGCTTTTCTATTTCGACCACATCCACAATCTCCGTTATAATCTTTCTGTATGTTTTTGAATCTTCTTTTCGGCTCCCCAGCTATTGCTGTCGCGTGGCTCGTGGCCATCCTTCTCACATTGACGATCCATGAGTTTTCCCATGCGCTTGTTGGAAAGCTCCGTGGCGATAAGACCGCGGAGTATGAAGGCCGGCTCACGCTTAACCCCATGGCGCACCTCGACCCGACGGGATTCATCTTGTTACTCCTGTTTGGGTTTGGGTGGGCCAAGCCGGTGCCATACAACCCCTACAATCTCAAAGATCCAAAGTGGGACTCGGTGAAGATCGCGCTTGCTGGACCATTCTCGAATCTCCTCATGGCGATTATTGCTGGAGTGGCGTTTCAAGGACTGGTTGGCGGGGGAGTGATTGAACCGACGAACTTGCTCGCCGCGTTTCTGTTCCTGACGATTCTCTTGAACCTTTTCCTCATGCTCTTCAACATCATTCCCGTGCACCCGCTGGACGGCTCCAAGCTTTTCTTTGCCCTGTTTGACCACCCCAAGTACCAAGAGTTACGCGCGTTCGTGGCCACCCGCGGGCCGCAGATCCTCTTTGTCGCTGTCTTAGTCAGTGCGTTTACGAGCCTGAATATCTTCTTTTTTATCTCCGAGCCAGCCTTCGCGATCTGTGATGCCCTTATCGGTGGAAGTTGTAATGGGTACTTTGCTTCGATTTTTAGCTCGTTTTAAATACACCGCGGTTTCTTGACGCAAAATAAAGCAAATGGTAATCTCCAGGCGAATTTTTATGCCAACAGTCAACCAACTTATTCGCAAAGGACGATCCCCTAAGTCGTTCAAGAGCAAGGCGCCGGCGATGCAATACACGCTGGACTCGCTCCATCGAAAGCGCACCGTGCTCAAGCACGGCAGTACGTTCAAGCGCGGCGTGTGCGTCAAAGTGACGACCATGACGCCAAAGAAACCGAACTCGGCCATTCGTAAGATTGCCCGCGTGCGCCTTTCAAACGGCACCGAAGTCAACGCCTACATTCCAGGAGAGGGACATAACCTCCAAGAGCACTCGATCGTCATGATCCGTGGCGGGCGCGTGAAAGATCTTCCAGGTGTGCGTTACCACATCGTGCGTGGCGTCTACGATACGCAAGGCGTCGAGGGCCGCATGCGTGGTCGCTCGAAGTACGGTACCAAGAAGCCCAAAGCAAAAAAGAAATAATAATCCATAGGTCGGAGTACCCTTCATAGGGGGGAAGCAACCGGCCGATAACGTCACAACACTATGCGAGGCAAGCAAGCCCCAAAGCGTGAACTCACGCCAGATCCAAAGTTTGGGAACATTTACATCACCAAACTTGTTAACCACATCATGTACGACGGCAAGAAGTCCGTCGCCCAAAAGGTCGTCTATGACGCCCTTGATTTAATTGGAGAGAAGACAAAAGAAAATCCACTCGATGTGTTTGATCGAGCACTCAAGAACGTCATGCCATCGCTCGAAGTGAAGAGCCGTCGCGTGGGAGGCGCCAACTATCAGGTGCCAATCAGTGTGCGAGGGGAGCGCCGATATGTGTTGGCGTACCGCTGGATCATCACCGCGGCTCGTTCGAAGAAAGGTCGCGCCATGGCCGCCCGTCTCGCCGAAGAGCTCGTCGCCGCCGGAAACAATGAGGGCGATGCCGTCAAGAAGAAATTGGATGTCCAGCGCATGGCCGAGGCCAACCGCGCCTTTGCCCACTTTGCAAAACGTTAATCTACCTGTAGTGAGCCTGTCGAACTATGCCAAGAGAATATCCGCTCGATAAAATTCGGAATTTCGGAATCTTCGCCCACATCGACGCCGGCAAAACAACCGTCTCTGAACGCATTCTTTTCTACACTGGAAAGAAGCACAAGATTGGTGAGGTGCACGAGGGAGAGGCAACCATGGATTGGATGGAGCAGGAGCGTGAGCGTGGCATTACGATTACGGCCGCCGCGACGACGTGTTTTTGGAAGGATCACCGCATGAACCTCATCGACACCCCAGGACACATTGACTTTACCGTTGAGGTGAAGCGTTCGATGCGCGTCTTGGATGGGGGAGTTGCGGTGTTCGATGGCGTGGCTGGCGTGGAACCTCAATCAGAAACCAACTGGCGCTACGCGGATGATTTCAAGGTGCCACGTATCGTCTTCATCAATAAGCTCGATCGAATCGGCGCCGATTTTTACAAGGACGTGGCCTCCGTTCACAACCGTCTCACCAAGAAGGCCTATCCCATTCAGTTGCCGATCGGAACCGAGGCCAACTTCATCGGGGTCGTGAACCTTTTGACCATGAAGGCGCACATGTACCGAGATGAACAGGGAAAGGATGTTGAGATCATCGAGATCCCAGAGGAGTATAAGGCAAAGGCCATCGAATATCGTGCGAAGCTTCTTGAGGCTGTGGCGGAAAACGATGAAGCGTTGATGGAAAAATATCTGGCCGGTCAGGAGCCAAGTCTCGAGGAAGTGAAGGCCGTGATCCGCAGGGCGACCATTGCCAACGAGTTCGTCCCGATCATGTGTGGTTCGGCGCTCAAGAACAAAGGCGTCCAGCTCTTGCTCGACGCGGTTGTCGACTTTCTTCCAAGCCCACTGGAAGTCCCGGAGGTGAAAGGCACGGATCCAGAGGATCCAGAAAAGGAAGTCATCCGTCACGCCAGCGACACAGAACCATTTTCCGCCCTTGCCTTTAAGATCGCCGCGGATCCGTTCGTGGGTAAGCTCGCTTTCTTCCGTGTGTATTCAGGAATGGTGAAAGCGGGTTCGTACATTTTGAACTCTTCCACCGGCGGCAAAGAGCGCGTGGGACGCATCGTGCGTTTGCACGCCAACATCCGCGAGGAAGTATCCGAAGTGTGGGCCGGGGAGATCGCGGCCATGGTGGGACTCAAAGAAACGTTTACCGGTCACACGCTGTGTGATCCCGACCATCCTATTTTGCTCGAGTCTATCAGCTTCCCAGAGCCGGTGATCTCGATCGCGATCGAACCAAAGACAAAAGCTGACCAAGAAAAGATGGGTGTCGCGTTGAACAAACTTGCCGAAGAAGATCCAACCTTCCGCGTGCGTACAGATGAGGAGACCAACCAGGTGATCATCTCCGGTATGGGAGAGTTGCACTTGGACATTATCGTCGACCGCATGAAGCGTGAGTTCTCGGTGGAGTGTAACGTTGGTCAACCACAGGTCAGCTACCGTGAAACCATCAAGGGCAATGCCGACGGAGAAGGAAAGTTCATCCGTCAGTCTGGTGGTCGTGGACAATATGGTCACGCGCTTATTCACTTGGAGAAACTAAACCCTGGTGAGGGTGTGCAATTTGAGGAGATCGTGAAGGGTGGTTCCGTGCCAAAGGAGTACTTCAATCCGATTGAAAAGGGTATTCGTGAAGCCACGGAGCGCGGAGTCTTGGCAGGATATCCCATCCTGGACGTGAAGGCCGTCTTGTATGATGGTTCCTACCACGAAGTCGACTCCTCCGAAGCCGCCTTTAAGATTGCTGGTTCCATGGCGTTCCAGGATGCCGCAAAGAAAGCCGGTATCGACTTGCTCGAGCCGATCATGAAGGTCGAGGTGGTGACACCCGAAGACTTTATGGGAACGGTGGTGGGAGATTTGAACGCCAAGCGCGGACAGATCCAAAATATGGCAGACCGCTCCGGCGCCAAAGTGATTGACGCGCTCGTGCCGCTTGCCGAAATGTTCGGCTACGCGACCTCTCTGCGATCCATCACGCAAGGTCGCGCGAGTTACTCCATGGAGTTCGCGCATTACGATGTCGTGCCTGGCAACGTCGCGAAGGAGATTGTCGAAAAGCGGGGAGGAGGCCCCTCAAGAGATCGATAAACCAAGAAAGAAAAAGACCGAGTCTAGGCTCGGTCTTTGATTTTTGTGATAAGATCCATAGGCTATGGAAAAAAAGTCTACCGTCTTGCGTCTGCCGTCTACCGTATTATCAGCTTATGATATCGGGAAAGTCCGCTCGACGAAAGTCGTGACGGACGGGCTTGTCCATAAGACCTACGAGCTGAAGACAACAACGGGCCTGTATATCCTTCAACGACTGCATCCTGTTTTGGCGAGTGCGGGGATCGGACAGGATTTTCTGGCTGTAACTCGGTATCTTGAAGAGCAGGGTTTCCCGACTCCGCGAGCCGTCCTCTCGAGAAAAGGAAAGATGCTTGTTCGTGACGGAAAGGACGTGTGGCGCATGCAGACAAAACTAGCGGGCAAGACGATTCATGTGTTGAAAGATGCGAAGATGGCTCGCGCGTGCGGGGAGATCTACGCGAAGTTTCATCGTGTTATGGACGGATTTCCCTATCGCTTCAAGTCGACCAAGATCCTACATGAGACCGAGAAGGTGTACGCCGCGTTTGTAAAAACTACTTCGAAGGTAGCCCCAGGCTTTAGCCTGGGTGAGGCTGCGGATGCGGTCGAGTTCGTGCGTCGAGAATTACCCAAGTACTTTTTGCCGGCGTCGTTGCCGATGCGAGTGATCCATGGAGATCCAAAGATTTCGAATATTTTGTTTGACACGAAGGGACAGGCCAGGGCGATCATTGATCTGGACACCTGTAACCGTCGGCCGTTGTTGGTCGAGCTGGGCGATGCCTTTCGATCATGGTGCGGCGGGGCCGAGGACAATCCGCGCAACACGTTCAGCCTTCCGATTTTCCGTACGGCCTGGGCTGGTTACAAGAAGGGTGCTGGGAACATGATGACCAAGCGCGAACTCCAATACGTTCCCAAAGCGATCGGTACGATCACGCTTGAACTCGCCGCGCGTTTCCTCGCCGACTATTTCGACGACAATTATTTCGGCTGGGACTCCTCGCGTTATCCGTCGCGCCGTGCCCACAACCTCGCCCGCGCCCTCGGCCAGATCGCCGAGTTTCGTGATTATCAGAAAAAGCTGCCAGCGATAAAGAAGATCGTACATTAATCCGTGTCATTGCGAGGAGCCGAAGGCGACGAAGCAATCCTCCGGTCGGTCGAGGGATTGCTTCGCTGGCGCTCGCAATGACACAAGGTTATGAATAGAACAAAAGTAATCTTTTCCAGCCTTCTTGTTTTAACGTCTTTTTGTTTTGGCATTTGGTTCTCGACGAGTGAGCCGGAGCCGAGTCGATTCGAGAATGAGACACACCAATTCTCCTACACGCTCGCGTCACCGAGTTTGTATGAGTCCGCTGTTGCGACAGCGCAGGACATCGATCGAACTGGTACAAGGTCTGGGATCGTCGCCCACCACTTGCTCGTCGGCGACAAGATCGCGCAGACCTTCGCCGCGCTCGGGAACGGTCGCGAGAAGACGGTCGTGATTCTCTCGCCCAACCATTTCGACGCGGGCCGCTCTGTCATGCAGACAACAGACGGCACGTGGGAGACAGCGTTTGGGGACGTTGAGGTCGATACGGATGTGTTCGAGGAATTGCTCGACGGAGTTGAGGGGATGGGCTATGAGTCCGAGACGTTTGTGAACGAGCACGGTGTCTCAGCGATAGTGCCGTTTGTGAAGAAGTTTTTTCCAGACGCGAAGATCGTCCCGATCGTCATTCATGACGACGCGACCACCACGCAGATCGTCGACCTCGCGCATACGATCCAGGAGGCGGCTCCGCGAGCGATTGTACTCGCCTCCATCGACATGTCGCATAACCTCCCAGAGCATATTCGCGTTCCTCACGACGAGGAGACACTCGCGGCCATTGAGCGGGGAACATGTGGCGACGTGACCATCGTCGGGGGGGACAGAGATTGTCATCTTGAGATCGATGCCAACGACGTACTCGAGACATTGTTTTGGGTGAACCAGTTGCGAGGAACGCAGGAGTGGCACCTCACCCATCACGGCTCTTCGCTTGCTATGCAGGCAACGAGTGACTGGCGCGAGAACACCAGTCATATCCTCGGCTACTTTAAGCGTGGCAAGCCCGTTGACGAACCGTTTTTCTCGATCCAGCTTGTCGGCGACGTGATGCTTGATCGAGGTGTGCGCACGAAAATCGAGTCGCAAGGCGTCGACTATCCATGGAAGGAAGTTGAACGTTTCTTGCAGGGTGCGCATCTGCGCGTCGCCAATCTCGAAGGGACGATCAGCGAGGAACCAAGCATTGCCACCGTCGAACCGCCGTTTCGATTTACGTTCGCACCCGAGTTTGTTGAGGCAATGTTGCCGTTCATCGATGTCGTGAGTCTGGCGAATAATCACTCCCGTGACCGGGACATTGAAGGTGAGGGTGAAACGCAATCTTGGCTCGATGCGCTCGAGATAGAATGGTTTGGAAGTTATGCCACGAGCTGGTTGACTTATCGATATAACAATATTTCTTTCGTCGGCTACCACGAATTCGGAAGCCGGATCCCGGACCTGACCCCAATCATCGAACAGGAGGCTCGCGACGGCCAATTTGTCATCGTCATGCCACACTGGGGGCAGGAGTATGTCGCGGTGCCGCAAGAGGGTCAGCGCGAGCTCGCGACCAAGATGGTCGAGGCAGGGGCAGACCTCATCATCGGCGGACATCCACACGTCATCCAAGGAATCGAGCTCATCGATGACACGCCGGTCATTTACTCGCTCGGGAACTTTATCTTCGATCAAGTCGAACCTGGGACGGATGTGGGGATGAGCGCGACTGTACTCTTCTATGAGGACGGCGGTATGATCTACCTGTCACCGGTTGCGACCATTGGCGGACAACCTGTCCCATTGTCCGACCAGGAAGCACAAATCATTTTTCAAAACATCGCGAGTCTCTCATCCGAGAATCTCGCGCCTGATATCCTAACGGGAGCCATCCCATTTTCCTATGATTGATCTCAACCCTAATGCCCCTCTTCCAACTCCGGCGACAGAATCCCCGGCCGCACTCGTTGGTGTCATTGTGCTTGTCTGTCTTGCGGCATTCGCGGGCGGTGTGTTCGCGACGAAGCTTTGGCAAGAAGCTGTAGAAGGACGTAGTGAAGTGGAAGAGTCTTCTGAGACCGTCGAGGAGCAAGAAATTGGCGATGAAGCAGAAAATGAGGTGCAGGCAGGAGAGGTCGCACTTGTTTCCACCGACGAGGTCCTTCAGATTGATTGGATCGATCCTACCTCTCAGCCAGCCTACGTAGAAAATCGCACTTTTTTGGAGGCTGTTTGTGAGAATGAAACGGACACGGGTGAAGTGTGGAATGAGTGTGAGGAAGATTTTCTGGGTCCAGTTCGCTGGTCCTACAAGTTGGGAACGGTGCGGGGAGGAGCCTACGGAGGGCGCGATCTCGTCATGACGACGGTTCCATTTGTGGGGATGGGAACGAACTATACGTCGTTTTATTTCCTTATGGATCCAGAGGCCTCAAAGGAGCCTGTTCTTCTTGATTACGTCCGAGATGTATTCTTTTTTGGTAGTTCCGGCACATCGACAATTTCGGAAAAAGACTGGCTTCTCATAAAGCTTGAAGGATTTACTGTTGATGCGTCAGCTGCCATTCCAGAATTTGATTTTGAGCAGATCTATCACGATACAGAGGGGAACGAATATTTTTTCACGGGATACTGGCACCGACTTTACTCGGAGCAAGGTACGGCTCTGACAGGGTCGACACAGAGTGTGGCACGTACCGATGGGGGAACTTTGAGATTGCATGAGCCAAAACGTGACGTGAATGGTGGGTTGTTAGAGGGTCAAACAGCGGCGGGGGAAAATCAATTTTTCGACGTGGATGAGGATGGACGCGTGCTGTTCTATGATCTGCGTCCGCCATTCTTCGACTACCAAGTTGATGACACAGAAACAATTACCTCGTATGCCATGGGGAGGCCGTTGGTGAGTTGGGACGATGGAACCGTCTCCAATGAGGTCGTCTATTTTAAGGGAAGCGTGGGCGGATGTGGGTTCACAAACATGACGACGGTCGTTCCACAATCAACAATTGACACACTTGGCCTTGAGAAGAGTGGTGAGGGTTTCACACAAGATGATCGTTTCCCCGTGTATGAACCCTCGAGCTATAAACAGACGTACTACGACGACGCGTTCACCATCGTAACGTGGGAGCAAGAAGGAGAGGAACCAAAGACCTACGACGACTTCGAGCACCCGTTCTTCTACTACCAAGATGCGCTCGGCCGTTGGGTCGAGTTTATGAGCAACGAGATCGTGCCTCCTGTCGAGTGCGGTAAGCCGGTGATTTACTTGTATCCAGAGTCGATGATGGATTTGTCGGTCGAAGTCGCGCCACGCGGAGGGTTCTCGTACACGGAGCCTGAGTATGGTGATGGATGGGACGTGACAGCGTATCCAGACGGGCGGATTGTGAACAAGGCGGACGGACTGACGTATCCATACTTGTTCTGGGAAGGTCGAGGGGGACTGTACAGCCCGGTTGAGACGTATTGGGTTGTCGAGAAGTCGGGAGTCGAATCGTTCCTACGCTCTACGCTCGCTCAAATGAATTTCAATCGAAACGAGATCGCCGACTTCGTGGAGTTCTGGCTACCACGCATGCAAGACGCGAGTTACTACAAGATCGGCTTCCACGGAACCAACGTCATGAACGAGCTCGCCCCGCTCTCGCTCTCGGTGAAGCCAGACCATATCTTCCGCATCCTGATGGATTACGAGGAGCTCGACGCCTGGCAGGCATCCAAACCGCCAGCTCGTTTGCCTCGCGCGAATCGTGACGGGTTCGAGGTCATGGAATGGGGCGGGGTACTTCGATAGCAATCATCTTGTACAATTTTCTACCGAGTGTCACAGTGGGGCTATTATGGCCAATGAGACGCGAGTCAATTTAAAACATCTCTTGGAAGACTTGCGCGACGCGTACGCTTCCCCGCTTGAGGAGGTGATCGTGACCGAGCTTATTGCCAACGCGCTGGACAGCGGGGCGACGCAGATTCGGTTGGAGGCGTCTCCTGCGGAGCGCCTTTTTCGTTGTATCGACAACGGTGAGGGGATGAATCGCGCAGCGCTTCGTAGCTATCACAACATCGCGACCAGCACGAAAGAACGCGGCGCCGGTATCGGGTTTGCCGGCGTGGGGGCAAAGTTGGCGTTGCTGGTGGCCGAACGCGTTGTGACAGAGAGCCGTGGGAAACATGGCGCGCAAGGGGCGGCGCAATGGCATTTGCAAAATGCGTTCAGAGCGCCGTGGAAGTTTATTCCTTTTAGTGGCCTCATTGAGCAAGGGAAGGGAACGGCCGTGACTCTCATCCTTAAGGACGATGCGAGTTTGTTGGTTGATGGTTCGTTTTTGGCACGCACGATTCAGCGACATTTTTATCCTCTCTTGAGCGCGAACGAGACCATCCGTAAAGTCTTGAAAGGCGTCTACAAAAAATCGATCAAACTCACGGTTGTCGGCAACGATGTGGCTGTTGAGGTTCCGGGTGATACACGATCATTTTTTGTGCATCTGGGAAAGAGTCGCAGACCCGTGGGGGCGGGTTTCATTGAGCGTGCGAACCTTGATGAAAATTTTTGGAGCCGTTTGTTTGGGCGTGAGACGGTCAGGCCGACCGATACCGGCTTACGCATTTCAACTTACGGCAAAGTTATCCGAGGCGGTTGGGAGTGGTTGGGTGTTGAGGTTAAGCATCCGGAGCTACTCTCCGGCGTGGTCGAAGTCCCCACACTTTCTGAGATTCTCACGACAAACAAGTCGGATTTTCTCTCGACGCCACAGGCGCTGAAAAAGTATTACGAGATCCGCAAGGCCATACAGCACTCAGTGATTCCTGTCCTGCGAGAATTGGGTGAGCTCGAGGAGAAGAAGAGCGACCAAAAGACCCCTTCCGCGTATAAGCCGCTCACGCAGGATATCGAAGGAGCGCTTTGTCTGATGGCTGACGCGTTTCCGGAACTCGAGGCGCTGGTTGGTGAGCATTGGAGGCATCGCAAGGCGCTGGAGACGAGTGGGAAAAAGAAGACGAAGCGCAAGGAACGGATGCCATCGGTCGAGTCTTCTGCGCAGATTCTGTCAACAGGCAACGTGGGTACTCCTCGAGAGCGTACAGATCTCGAGACCGATCCGGTCGGCAATCGTACAAAACGCGAGCGCTCTCCCGGTTTGCAGATCGCGTTTGAGCCGTTTGAACAAGTTGAGCGTCAGCGGCTTGCCAAGCTACTCGAAGACAAAGTGGTCATCAACACGAGGCATCCCTCCTGGACGCGCGCTCAAGCGCTCGCTCAAGAGCCCTACCATGTCCTGCTTGCTGTCGCCCTCACGCTTGCTGAAGAGATGCAACCCGCAGACGGCGTGCCGGCGTTTGTGAGTGCGTTCCTCAAGGCATGGAGCGAGGCGTCCGAAAAATCCGGAAAACTCCTGTAGTTTTTTATTTCTGTGAGTCACTTACGACGGGCTCATGCATATCGTTGACTATATGTCGCCAGAGAAACGTTCAATCGAATCAAAGTTCGGACAGCATGGCATTGCCAAAAAACCAGAACGGGTCGTGATCGTTGAGTCGCGTGAACAAGTACCGGATATTGCGTTTCATTTCGATGGAATATTTTCTGATGCCGCAAAGGAAGAGTTCGAGACAGCACAGAAGGAGGATGCAAAGCTTTTGAGCGCATATTTGGGAATACAGAGACCAGTTTTTATTACCTATAGGGTTTTTGAAACAAGAAAGGCAAAGCAGGCGGAAGATCCGCTTCACAGTGTAAGTCGCGCCAGCGCGCGGTTTGACGAGATGACCGTATACCGCCAATGGACGTCAGGTGAGGATTCGCATTTTCCGCATGAGATGACCCACCTCTTAGCGCATACCTGGGGCGAGCCATACAAATGGACAGTCCAATTGCCAGGTGAAGATGGAACTGTCGAACGGGAGATCGAAATGGTATCAACCTCATTTTTTCAAGAGGGTCTGGCGGTTGCTGTCGATGAGTTGGTTTTCAGGCGACCCTGGCGAATGGAAGACATAGACCGTTTTGCTGACGATTGGTGTCGGTACTATAAGAAAGATCTGGACTCCATCACTTCCATCTCGCAGTTTCTGCAATTTAAAGAGTTTGATGCGCTTGACCAAAAAATCGCCATGCCGCTTGCTGCATCGTTTGTGAAATTCCTTATTGTTCGATACGGTATGGAAAAATTTAGGCGACTGTATACGCACGTGCGGGAGACTCAGTTACTTCGGGAAAGCCTGACAATTGTTGAAGCCGTGTACGGTAAAAAGGAGACGGATGTATTGCAGGAGTGGAAAGTTTCGATCTTCCAGAATTTAGGAATAGAAAAAGATGAGACCAGTAAATAAGGAAAGGATCCTATGCTTCACGATGATCTGCTTACACTCGCCCGTCTTGGCGCTGATAAGTTATTCACTTAACTCACAACAAAACACCCGGCACGAGGCCGAGTGTTTTACGATTTGGCATAAGATAAAAGAGCTGGTACTATAAGATTATATGCAAAAGACGTTCACCATTTCCTTCAACAACGCTCTTGTGCAGGTGGTAACCAAAGAGATGAAGCGCGGGAAGTTTGAAAATACAAGCGAATTTTTTCGCCACCTTGTTCGCACACAATTTTTATTTGATGCATATCCGGTCGAGGCCATCGACGCGAAGCATCCTATAGCCAAGACATCAAAGCGTTCGGTACGGACTGAAACTTTCGTTCCACTCTCTCGGGTGAAGCTGGAGCTTGGTCTCTAGCACTGTATGTTTGAGGTTGTTGTAAGCAAGAAAGTGACTAAACAGCTCGCTGGAGTTCAATTCACTGATAAAAAAAGAATCATTGAGTTTCTTTCGGCTCTCGAAGCCTATCCAGAAACTCACTATCTCGGTACAAAAAAACTTCAGGATCAACCAACGTATCGCGGTCGTGTGGGTAACTACCGTATTATTTTCGAAGTCGATGGCACAACACGCAAAATTTTTGTGACGAGGATAATGGATCGGAAGGAAGTCTATCGATAGATAAAACAAAACACCCGGCACGAGGCCGAGTGTTTTTGTCTGAGGGTGATAAGTGCTGTTTCAGGCTTACAGAGTAACTTCATCCTGTTCATCTACTTGTCTCTTGTGCAACTGTTCTCAGACGTTTCTCGGATATGAACGTTAGCTAAACGGGTCATCACGATTTGGGCTCCGGTAAACAGAGCGCTTGCACAAGACAGAAAGATACCAGAGTTCAAGGATTGCGTCAAGCATTTTCGGGTCGGAACACTCTTTTATTGAGGTTTTGATGGGTTTAACCGCCCAGATTCTTCCTTCGCCAGTCGATGAGTTCTGCTGTGGCGATGGCGGCTTCGACACCCTTGTTGAAGGCGTTGTCCTGGCTGCGCGCTTCCAACTGATCCATGTTTGCGATCGGGATAACTTCCATGATGATCGGAGTGTTTTCCTCGTGCATGACTTTTGTAAATCCTTCGACGCACATGTTCATGATCATGTCGAAGTGGTAGGTCTCGCCCTTCATGATCGCTCCAAAGCAGATGATCGCGTCATAAGGCTTCCCATCTTTTACACCTTTACGCATGAGGGTCTGAGCGGCAAGCGGAAGTTCGAGTGAGCCAGGGAGAATATGCACCTCTGGTTTGGGACAGTCGGCCGCGACCAGAAGCTCGACAGTTTTCTGTACCATCCTGTCGAGGGGTTCGCGATACCATTTAGCCTGAAGGATCGCGACTTTTGCACCCGGGATTTTGGGCATGACACTCGGATTGAGTTCAACTTGCATACAAAAAAGATGAAGAATTAGATGTTATCGCTACGGTAGCACAGCCTTGTGGCCACGTCATTGACACCTAGGCCGGCACAGCTAAAATGCCTCCACTATGGAAAACCACCTAAAACGCGTTCTGAGTCTTGTTCGAAAAACCGGCGACACGATGATTGTCGTAGACAAGGACGGGCAGGAATCGTTTGTTGTCATGGATTTGGATCAGTATGAGATGCTTCTAGACGCTCAGTTTGTTGACGAGGATTGGGACGACGGGATGGTTGAGGAAGATGTTGAGGAAGCAGAGGCCGAACCTACGTCAAAAACAGCAATGGGACCTGATATTTGGGACGTGATGCCTGCGGCCGGTGAGGAGGGGGAGACATGGGATATCGACCAGCTCGACCAGGAAGAGTTCGCGGATCTTGAGAAACAGTACGAAGCGTTCGCTTCTCGTCATGTCAAAGAGGCCATCGAGGAGACGAAAACAGCCCCAAAAAAGAAGGAAGACGACGAATACGGGGAAGAGCAATTCTACCTCGAGCCAATTGAGTAATAGTGCTCAAATTAGGGACAAACAGAGTCATCCCCAGTCTGTTTATAAGTTGTAGGCTTAAGACTTGCGTCATTTGGGACCCTCTGTTATACTGCCGCTCGTCTTAGGAAGCTTGAAATTCCATTAAAAGGTAACTTATTTTTTTGGGTACATTGCCCAGCACTTCAACCATATGGCTGATGTCTTCCAGCGAACAAAGCCACACGTGAACGTCGGTACCATTGGTCACGTTGACCACGGTAAGACCACCACGACGGCAGCGATCTTGGCGGTTTTGAACGCCAAGGGCATGACGGCCCAGTCTAAGGGCGTTGATGATTTGGACAAGGCTCCAGAGTCAAAGGCACGTGGAATCACGATTGCCACAGCTCACTGTGAGTACGAGTCCGAAAAGCGCCATTACGCGCACGTCGACTGTCCAGGACACGCCGACTACATTAAGAACATGATCACCGGTGCCGCCCAGATGGATGGCGCGATTCTGGTCGTGTCTGCCGCTGACGGTCCGATGCCACAGACTCGCGAGCACATCCTGCTCGCTCGCCAGGTCGGTGTGCCAGCCATTATTGTCTTCTTGAACAAAGTCGACACGGTGGATGATCCAGAGTTGATCGATCTCGTTGAAGAGGAAGTTCGCGATCTTTTGAAACAGTACGAATACCCAGGCGATGAAATTCCAGTGATTCGAGGTTCTGCCCTCAAGGCTCTTCAAAATCCAAACGACGACGTTGCCAACAAGCCTATCATGGATATCATCAACGCCTTGGATACCTACATCCCAGAACCTATCCGCGACACGGCAAAGCCATTCTTGATGCCAATCGAAGACGTCTTCTCTATTGAAGGACGCGGAACGGTGGTTACGGGTCGTATTGAGCGCGGAATGGTGAAAATCAACGAGGAAGTCGAACTGGTCGGTTTGAAGGAAGAGTCCTCAAAGACCGTCGTGACTGGTATTGAAATGTTCAACAAGCAGCTCAATGAGGGACAAGCAGGTGATAACGCCGGTCTTCTCTTGCGCGGCGTGAAGAAGGAAGACGTAGAGCGCGGAATGGTTTTGGCCAAACCGGGTTCCATCACCCCTCATACGCAGTTTGAAGCAGAGGTGTATGCCCTCTCCAAGGAGGAAGGTGGACGCCACAAGCCATTCTTTAAGGGCTACAAACCACAGTTTTACATCCGAACAACGGACGTGACAGGTGAAGTAAGCCTGCCAGAAGGAACCGAAATGGTGATGCCTGGAGATACATTGAATCTGACCATCACGCTGATTCAACCAGTAGCTCTTGAGGAGAAATCGAAGTTTGCTATTCGCGAAGGTGGCAAGACGGTTGGTGCTGGTGTTGTTACAAAGATTATCAAATAAATAGGGGAGGGGCCTTCAAAAAAGGCTCCTCCTTTTCGTTCTTTCTTTGAACCTGTGTCTGACGACAAGAAAAAAACTGAAGAGCAACCACGCATTCGTATCAAGATCCGCGCGTATGATCACAAGATCATCGACCAGGCGACGGAGACGATTATGAAGACGGCAGAGCGTTCCGGTGCGCAGGTTATTGGCCCTGTGCCACTCCCCACCGAGAAGCGCAAGTACACCGTTAACCGATCGACGTTTGTCCACAAGGACTCACGTGACCAGTACGAGATGCGCGTCCACAAACGCCTGATCGATATCATCAACCCAACGGAGAAGACGATCGACTCACTGATGAGTCTGAATCTCCCCGCAGGCGTGGACGTGGAAATTAAGACCTAGAATCAGGGGTGGAGAGCAGAAAGTGACCGAACATCTCGGTCCCTCTCTGCTCTCCACCCATCTCAACGATTTCATTGAACAAGGAAGAGAGATCTCACGCTAGACGAGTGTGTCTTGCGAGAAAACCTTCCTGAGCTTCGTAGAATCGTAAGGAGCATCGTTTATCACAACAAAGAACAACCTCTGCGACCATCGCGAGGCTAGAAGCCGGTAGGAAACATCCCGTTTTCTTTCGACTTCTAGCTTTTCTGCTAGGTACATATGTCTTTCATCATCGGACGAAAAATTGAAATGACTCAGCAGTTCAAGGAAGACGGAACCGTGGTTCCCGTTACCCTGATTAAGGCTGAGCCAAATACCGTCACGCAGGTGCGTGATCTGGAGCGTGATGGCTACACAGCAGTCCAACTTGGAAGTGACGTCAAAACAACTCTTCCAAAGGCCCAGACAGGTCACCTCAAGGATCTTCCTTTGACCAAAACCATGCGGGAGTTTCGTGTGGATGGCACTGACCTCAAACGTGGGGATACCGTAACGGTCGATGCATTCGCGCCAGGAACCCGGGTAGATGTCATTGGCCTTTCAAAGGGTCGTGGATTTGCTGGTGTCATGAAGCGCTATCACTTCCATGGAAAGAATGCTACCCATGGAACAAAAGATCAGGAGCGTATGCCTGGTTCCATCGCCTCACAGCGTCAAGGAAAGGTGATCAAGGGGAAGCGCATGGCTGGTCGTATGGGAGCCGAGCAAGTGACTGTCAAGAATCTGGAAGTCGTTTCAACAGATCTTCAGACGTCCGTGATCGCTATCAAGGGGGCTGTTCCAGGTCCGCGTGGAGGACTGGTCATGATTAAGGCCCGCAGTGGCAACACCATATGGCACGCGTAACACTCTATTCAATCGACGGAAATAAGAAGGGCGAACTGACCTTAGAGGACAGCCTCTTTGGTGTGAAGGTGAATCCTGCTTTGGTGCATGAGGCGGTTGTCGCGCAGACAGCGGCTTCACGAAGTCCTATTGCGCACACCAAGACCCGTGCTGACGTGGCCGGAACCGGAAAGAAACCATGGAAACAGAAGGGAACAGGCCGCGCCCGTCATGGTTCACGACGATCACCGATTTGGGTTGGTGGAGGAATTACCTTCGGTCCACGTTCCGACCGAAATTTTGCAGTGAAGATGAACAAGCAGGCACGTCGTAAAGCGCTTGCGATGGTTTTGAGTGACAAGGTTGCCAACGAGAAGTTTATTGCCGTGGATGATCTTAAGGGTGAGGGGAAGACCAAGGAGCTCTCACAGACACTCAGCCGTCTTCCAACCGCCGGTAAGAAAACATTGATCGTGACGACACCAGAGAACAAACTTGTGGGCCGAGCGGCGCGCAATATTCCCGAGGTGTCTAGCCTTCCGGCAAACGCACTCAACATCGTCGATCTCTTGAGCTTCGAATACGTGCTGATGACTGAGCCTGCCGTCGCGATGGTGACACAGATGTATAAGCGTCTATAACTGTATGGGAATTTTCAACCGAAACAAAAAAGCGGCCTCAGTTGAAGCGCCACAGACACAGAAGCCGGTCATGGCTTCTTCGGCGACAGCCGGAAAGATGCGTGGCACGGATGTGTCTGATGTGATCGTCCAGCCTCTCATCTCTGAGAAGGCAGCCGGTCTCGCGGGTGCCAATCAGTATGTGTTCATCGTGCGCAAGAGTGCCAATCGTCTGCAGGTGCGCGCGGCGATGAAATCAATGTACGGTGTTTCTCCGCTTTCAATCAATATTCTAAACGTCCGTGGAAAGAAGGTTCGATTTGGTCGCAAACAAGGAACACGGAGCGATTGGAAGAAAGCGATTGTCACCCTACCAGTCGGACAAACGATTAATGTCCACGAAGGTGTCTAACCTATGGGAGTGAAAAAATACAATCCAACAACGGCCGGACGACGCATTTCAAGCGTTGATGATTTTGCGGATGTCACAAAGACGACGCCAGAGAAAAAACTGACGATCAATCGCAAACAGCATGCCGGTCGCGCCAACAGTGGAAAGATTACGGTTCGACATCGGGGAGGCGGAGCTCGCCGACGGATTCGTCTGGTGGACTTCAAGTGCGACAAGTTTGATGTTCCAGCCACGGTAGCCGCGATCGAGTACGATCCAAACCGTGGGGCGCGCCTGGCTCTTCTTCACTACAAGGATGGAGACAAGCGTTACATCGTGGCTCCAAGCGGGTTGAGCGTTGGCGCAACAGTCGTCTCATCTCAAAATCGTGGAGAAATTCAGACGGGAAACCGATTCAAACTTGAATACATTCCGATTGGTATGGAGGTCTATAATGTGGAACTCCGTCCTGGAAAAGGAGGTCAGGTCGTCCGTGGAGCTGGTGCTTTTGCCCAGCTTATGGCGGTCGAGGGTCCCTATGCCACCTTGCGCCTTCCTTCCGGAGAAGTTCGCATGGTGCCGAAGGAGTGTATGGCAACACTTGGTCACGCCAGCAATCCTGATCGACGACTTATTCGATGGGGAAAGGCAGGACGCACACGACATCGCGGGTTTCGACCGACGGTTCGTGGAAAGGCGATGAACCCTGTGGATCACCCACACGGCGGAGGTGAGGCACGTAACTCGATCGGATTGAAGCACCCAAAGACTCCAACAGGAAAACCAGCCCTTGGGGTGAAGACACGCCGGAAGAAGGCCTCCACGAAACTCATCATTCAACGTCGCAAGAAAGGACGGTTTGTCGGCGGCAAATAATCTATGTCACGAAGCTTGAAAAAAGGACCTTACGTCCACCCGAAACTTCTCAAGAAGATCGCCGCGCGTAAGCCTGGTGAGGGATCCCCGATTAAAACCTGGGCTCGTTCATCAACGATTACACCGGAAATGGTCGGATTCGCATTCGCCGTACACAACGGGAAAGATTTTATCACCGTGCGTGTCGTCGAAAACATGGTTGGTCACAAATTGGGAGAATTCTCCGCAACACGAAAATTCACCCGACATGGGGGAACGGTCAAAAAGGCCGAAGGGGAAGGAGCAGCCGCTCCGACATCTACCAAGTAATACTCTATGGAAGTTAAAGCCACAGCACGCTACATTCGCATGTCACCTCGTAAGGTGCGGCTTGTGATTGACGTGATTCGGGGCATGGGCATTTCGCAAGCTCGTTCTCAGCTCGCGGTCATGAAAAAAGCCGCCGCCGAGCCCGTGTCCAAGCTTCTTGAGTCAGCCGTCGCGAACGCGACGCACAACTTTAACCTTGATGCGTCACAGATGTACGTCAAGAGCATCATGGCGGACGGCGGTCCTGTGCTTGGACGTTGGCGCGCTCGAGCGTTTGGCCGAGCGGCTCCGATTCGAAAGCGCACAACGCACATTTCGATCACCCTGGACGCAAAGGAAAAGAAGACCCCTAAATCAACCGCTGCCTAACCCCCTATGGGACGAAAAGTACATCCAAATATTTTCCGCCTCGGAGTCATCCGTTCATGGGATGGGGTTTGGTTTGCCGCAAAGAAGGGCTTCCGTTCCCAGCTCAAGGAAGACGTCGAGATCAGAGAGTACCTGCGCAAAGCGCTCAAAGAAGCGCTCGTGGATCGGATCGAGATTGAGCGTTCACGGCAGGAAGTTCGCCTCCTCATTCACAGTGCGAAGCCCGGTATTATTATCGGTCGTGGTGGGGCTGGGATTGAAGAATTGACCCAGAAGCTCAGGAAAGAATTTTTTCGTGGTCGACGCGTGAAGATGAGCATTAACGTGAAGGAAGTCCAGAAGCCATCACTCTCATCCTCTGTCATCGCCCAACAAATTGTGGCGGACATTGAGAAGCGTATGCCGTTCCGCCGAGTCATGAAGATGGCGATCGAGCGGTCAATAAAGTCCGGAGCCCTCGGAGTCAAAGTCCGAATTTCCGGACGACTCAACGGATCTGATATTGCCCGCCGCGAGACGATTGCCCAAGGAAAGATCCCCCTGCATAACCTCCGATCTGATATCGACTTTGCCTCCATTCCTGCTCGCACGATCTGGGGCGCTATCGGGGTGAAGGTCTGGATTAATCGAGGGGAAGTGTTCAGTGAATAAGTCCAATAGGACGAATAGGACGTATGTTAATGCCGAAAAAAGTTAAACATCGCAAATGGCATAAGGGCCGTGCGCGCGGAAAACGTCTGGCAACCACCAAGACGACCGTCGCGTTTGGCAGTCATGGGATTAAAGCAACAACGGGCGCGTGGATTACCTCACGTCAGATTGAAGCCGCTCGCCGTGCCATGACGCGTGCTATCAAGCGCGGAGGAAAGATTTGGATCCGCATTTTCCCTGACAAGCCTGTGACCTCTAAAGGATCAGAAATGCCGATGGGAAAAGGAAAGGGAGCCGTGGATCACTACGTGGCGATCGTGCGACCTGGAACCGTCCTGTTTGAAATGGGAGGAGTGGATGAGGCTCTGGCTCGCCAGGCTCTGACATTGGCGGCGTACAAGCTTCCGGTGAAGTCTAAGATCATCTCCCGTGACGTGACCTAATATGGATGCAAAAACACTTCGCGCCAAAAAGAGCGAAATTCTCGTGAAGGAGATGGGAGAAGCACAGGCACGTCTCAAAGAATTGCGCTTCAAGGTTTCCACAAATCAGTTGAAAGATGTACGCGAGATTCGTGAGCTCAAGCGAGGAATCGCTCGCATGAAAACCATTCTTGCCCAGCCCGTAAGCCAGCAAGGTACGACCACCTAATCTATGACTCCACAGACAACACAACGCACACTCAAGGGCGAAGTCGTCTCAACAAAGATGGACAAGACGATTGTGGTACGCGTGGATCGCACGGTGGTGCACCCCAAGTACGGCAAGCGTTATGTCCAGAGCAAGAAGTATCATGTGCACGATGAAAGCAAAGCGCACAAGATCGGCGACGTGGTCGAGTTTCAGGCAAGCCGTCCGTATTCTAAGACCAAGCGTTGGAGAGTGCTCTCACAACGCTAAACGACACGTATGGTTCAACTTCGAACAATGTTAAAAGTCGCGGATAACACCGGAGCCAAAAAGCTCCAGGTGATTCGTGTGCTTGGAGGCTACCAAAAGCGTTATGCCGTTATTGGCGATTTGGTGACGGCGGCGGTCAAGGAAGCTGTTCCACACGGAAACGTGAAGAAGAGTGATGTCGTAACGGCCGTTCTCGTGCGAGCCCGCAAGGAAACCCGACGCAAGGACGGAACCTATATCCGTTTTGATGAGAACGCGGCCGTCATTATCGACAAGAAGTCAAAGGATCCAAAAGGAACCCGTATTTTTGGACCTGTGGCGCGTGAACTTCGCGGACTTGGCTTTACCAAAATCGTTTCTCTCGCCCCAGAGGTGCTGTAATTCTATGCATATCAAAACAGGCGACAAAGTCCGCGTCATGGCGGGAAAAGATAAAGGCAAGGATGGAACCGTGCTACAGGTGTTTCCTAAACTTGAGCGTGTGGTTGTGGAAGGGATTAACCTCATGACCAAGCACTTGCGCAAACAAGGAAACCGCACGGGTCAGAAGATCCAATTTCCAAGCCCCATGCATGCTTCCAATCTCTCTGTGATCTCACCCAAGACCGGCAAAACCGGTCGAGTGGGATATAAGCGGATTGAAAAGGAAGGAAAAAGTACGAAGATCCGCGTGATCAAATCAAAGGGTCAAACAGAAGATATCGAATAAGCGTATGGCGTTCCAATCGTTTTACAAAACAGATATTGTTCCAAAACTCCAAAGCGAGTTTGGATACAAAAATATTCACGCCTTCCCGACTGTAACCTCGGTGACGCTTAACGTTGGCTTGGGAGCGGGAATGAAGGATGCCAAGTACATCGAGACGGCCGAGAAAACGCTCACGAAGATCACCGGCCAGAAACCAGTTCCCACGAAAGCCCGCATGTCCATTTCGACCTTCAAGATTCGCGAAGGAAACGTGGTGGGCATGAAGGTCACGTTGCGCGGAAAACGCATGTGGGACTTTCTCGAAAAACTCATCAAGATTTCCCTTCCACGCGTTCGGGACTTCCGCGGTCTTTCCACCAAAGCCTTCGATGGGCAAGGGAACTACTCCATCGGCTTTAAAGAGCACATCGCGTTTCCAGAAATTCGCAGCGATGAAATCGAGCTTATCCACGGACTCCAGGTCACGATTGCCACTTCGGCCGAGACCAACGAAGAGTCTAAGTCCCTCCTGACCCACCTGGGTCTTCCCCTCAAGAAAGAGGCATAACCTATGGCCACGGAAAATCAAATCGCAAAATCAAAACGACGAGCCAAGTTCTCCACACGCGTGGTACATCGATGCTGGCGTTGTGGACGACATCGAGGCTATATGCGAGCCTTTGGCCTGTGTCGTATCTGCTTCCGGGAGCTCGCCAACCGTGGGGAAATCCCAGGAGTAAGAAAATCAAGCTGGTAGTTCGACTGGCTCACTACATGTAATCCTATGATGACTGATCCAATTTCTGACATGCTGACGCGTATCCGAAACGCCCAGGCCGTCCGCAAGACGGACGTGACTTTGCCGTACTCGAACCTCAAGTTCGCGATCGCAAAGATTCTGGAAAAAGAAGGATACGTGACGCGTGCCTCACAGGTCACCGAGGCGAAATTTCCGATGATCCGTTTGGAACTCGGGTATGAGAATAACCAGCCTAGGATTCACGACGTTCGACGTGTGAGTCGGCCAGGAGCGCGCGTGTACGCGAAGTCCACGGAACTTCCAACCGTCTTGTCCAATATTGGCGTGGCGATTATCTCCACCCCAAACGGACTGATGACTAACAAGGAGGCGCGTTCCCGACATTTGGGAGGCGAAGTAATCTGCGAGATTTCGTAACCCTATGTCTCGAGTCGGAAAAAAACCCATCGTGATTCCCAAGGGGGTTGATGTCACCATCGACGGTCAAACCGTGAAGGTGAAGGGACCCAAGGGAGAACTCACGGAAACCCTCAACGCCGCGGTTCATGTCACCCTCGCACAAGGTGAGGACGGCCAGGAGATTCAGTTTGTCGTCGACCAGCAGGACGAGAAGTTTGAACGCGCTCAATGGGGAACTGCCCGTGCGTTGGTCGCCAACATGATTGAAGGGGTGACGGAAGGCTTCCAGAAAAAGCTGGAGATTAATGGCGTGGGATATCGCGTGAACCTTCAGGGACGTACACTTGTCTTGAACGTTGGATTCTCCCATGACGTCCGAATCGAGCTTCCCGCCGGAATCACAGCAGAGATTGATGGCAACCTGATGAACATTTCCGGGGCGAGCAAACACATGGTGGGTTCGTTTGCCGACAGTTTGCGCAAGATCCGCAAGCCGGAGCCGTATAAAGGAAAAGGTATTAAATACGCTGAAGAAACGATCCGCCGCAAGGCCGGAAA
>JBBTRQ010000001.1:0-67457 GCA_038065075.1 Patescibacteria group bacterium | reverse complement strand
CGCGTTTGGTATGGGCATCGACAAGCCGAACGTACGGCTGGTGGTGCACATGGATATGCCAAAGACGCTGGAGGCGTACTATCAGGAGACGGGACGCGCCGGGCGCGACGGACGTCCAAGCGACTGCATCCTGTTTTTTTCCCTCGTTGATCGACGGAAACATCAGTACTTCATCGACCAGATTGAAGATCTGCAAGAGCGCGACCGGTGCGTGCAGAAACTGAAACGCGTGATCGACTATGGCCAAACCACGACGTGTCGCCGCCAGTTTATCCTGGACTATTTCGGTGAGGTCTATCCCGACACCTCTTGCACAGCGTGCGATAACTGCCTCCCCGAGCCGCTCGCCTCATCTTTATCCTCTCAAGCCACGTGCCTGTCACGGGAGCGTATGTTGGAAGAGATCGTACGTGGCGTGTCGGCGACCGGGGGTCGGTTTGGCGTCGGCTATATCTGTGACCTGCTCCATGGTTCTCGCAATAAACGAATCCTGGAAAATCAGCATAACCATCTTTCGGTTCACGGCACACTGCGTCAGATGCCGGTTGGGGATATCCGCGTCCAACTCTCTTCGCTCATCCGCACAGGTCACCTGGAAAAGATCGGTAGTGAGTATCCAACCGTGCGGGTGAGCAAGCTGGGGAGAGACCTGTTGGCACACACAGCGGAAGCATGAGGCGCTTGTCGGTCATGGTGACGATCGGAACGAGTCAGTGGAAGACGTCTGATTACCTTCTTCCTGGAGATCGACCGTTGCCGATGATCCCCTCATAGGAGATTTGTGGTAGCCTAGAAGAATCCCTATGGAAACACACGACGGAATATTTGCGTACAAACGAGAAAGTGTCCTTGGACTTCTTGATACGTTGTCTCCTGACACCCGCGTCTTGGTCACTATCCCAGGTCGTGATCCACAAGAGATGACCGTCGAAGAATTTTCTCAGCAGATCAGCGAGTTGGAGTCGTCGAACATCGGTCCAAAGGCGATTGAAAAGATTGATGTCCAAGTCATGCCTCCTCCAAAGAAAGAAAGGCCCAAGGGTCAGATCGTGAATCGTGAATTTTAAAACCCCCTCGCGGGGGGATTTTTGGTACCATGAACGAACTATGGAGATTCGGTTTTTCAACCAAGAGATCGAACAATTCATCGCATCACTTGAGAAGGCAACCATTGCCAAAGTGTTGCGGACGTTTGATCTGCTTGAGATGTTTGGTCACCGTCTTGGGATGCCACATAGCAAGAAAGTCGGTGACGAGGTGACGTGATATAACAGATGTGTTATATTCAAAATGTATGAAATCGTATACGTCTCTCAAAAAGAAATTCCTGACAGACAAGATCGTAAAGAAGGCCTACGACGAGCTGGGTCCGGAGTTTGCCGTGATCCAGATGTTAATCGACAGACGACTCAAGAAGGGTGTGACGCAAGGTCAGCTCGCACAGATGATCGGCACCAAGCAGGCGGCAATCTCTCGATTCGAGTCCGGGACATACAACCCAACCGTCGGGTTCCTTTACAAAGTCGCCGATGCTTTAGAAGCAAAACTCAAGGTGACCGTTTCCTAGATCCCCCTCGCGGGGGATTTTTGAAACTCAAAGGTTCATCACCTCTTTTCTTGTTGCTTTCAGACCCTGGTTTCCCATGTAGCTTGGGTCTTTGAGCAAGACGGGATAGAGGCCGAGTTTCTCGACGAGCTCAAAGTCTCGAGCGGTGTCGGGAAGCACAAGGTCAGCCTCCAGAATCCCTGTGACCATGAAGACGTCCCGTGCTCGAGTTGGTGCTCGGCGGCAATCATAGAGATCCTCAACAAGCTTCGTCGTCAATTTGATCGCGGTTTGGTCAGCGAGGCTTTTTTGAAATTCGAGAGAGAGACCTGCTTTCACATTTCCGATGAGTGATGTGCCTGAGAGTGGACGCTCAATGCAGACGACGCGTGTTGGCTCCAATAGATTGATCAGCTGGCGGGTTTCGTCATTGAGCTCGGCCACAATGGGGACGAGGAACCCGCAGGAGGAAACCGATGTATGGATGTCTAGAAGGTATCGCGTTTCTCGGACGTGTCCGAGGATTTCATTCGCCAGACGGGATTCATGATTTCCCAATGGTTCACCAGGACAGGAACGATTCAGATCTCCCTCGACTCCTCGTTGGTCGATCGCGAGAGCTTCTTCGTTGGCGACGATGAGTTGCAGGCCGGGGAATTCCTCGAGTCGTGGGCGAAGGGCTTCGATAATCTCGCGGCCGAACGGTTCATTGCCGTGTTGGCAGGCAACGATCGAGAGGAACGGTTTGCGAGGAGAAGATGATTGATAGAGTTTCATAGAAGAAGATGAGTGGGTCGAGAGCCGGAGCCCTCGACCCACAGGCGTTAGAACGCGCCGACACACAGAACCATGTCGCCTTTGTCGAAGTCGCACATCGAGTCCCACCACGTCTGGATGGCGGGATTCAGGTGCGTGGGCTTCTGCCCGTAGAGCGGGCGGTCGAACACCGCGCGCGTCACCGTCGGCTTGATGTGCAGGAGGTCAGCCGCGATGGAGCGCACCTCGTCGAGCTCGGGGTGGAAGAATCCCTGCTCGGGCGTGGGCGACCACAGCCGGGTCACGCGACGGCCGGCGGACCACATCCGCGGCGACTGGGTGCGGAAGGCGAAGTGGCGGGCGTGGGTGTGTTCCTGCGCGAGCAGGATGCCCTGCCGGACGAGACCCGACTTCTGGAAGGCGGGGCGGATCATCATGCCGCCGCCGTACAGCAGTGAGCCGTAGTGCTTGAACAGAGTGAAGCCGGCGATCTCGTTCTCGTCGGTCAGGAACTGGAAGCCGAAGCCGCAGGCGTCCAGGTGTTGTGCCACGTCCAGACTCAATGCCTGGTCGATGGGCTGGCCGAACCCCTCCGAGGCGGAGAGGATGGCGTCATGGAGGGAGGGGATGGAGGTGAGAAGACGAACGTGCATGGGAACCTCGTGAACAGAAAACGACCGCCCATGAGTCAGGCGATCGTTCTAGAAACGCAAACCTTAGCTCAAGGACTATTCCATGAGTTGGTCGCGCCAGGACTTGGGAAGTCCTCGGAAGGTTTTGGTTGAATGGATCATATCGATCATGCGGCGTAGGCCGCCTTGAGGTTTTTTGAGTAATCGTGCTCCACGTGTGACTGTCGCAATACCGACTCCGAGTTCTTCAGCGATTTCGCGCTGTGGCCTGTTTTGGGCGAGTCCTTTCACGATCTGCCACCGCTGTGCCAGAACGGAGATTTCTTCAGGAGTGAGCAGGTCATTCAGGACGTCTTTCAAGAGGTCGGCGTCTTTCCCCGCGATTTTCAGAAGGGCGTAAAGTTCTCGGCGCCAGGAGGAGTCTTCAATCATAGAGTATCAATGTACTAGTACGCTAGTACAGCAAGATAGACCTGTCAAGCAAGAATAAGAAAGGCTGGGGATAACGTGAGAGATGATCCCTGTTCCCCGTGATCTTTGGTACATTTCGTGATAGCCACTCTAAAACGTTGAATCGATATGATCGAACTCACCCCAGAAGAACAGTACGTCATCCTCGACAAAGGTACCGAGGCGCCGTTTAGCGGTGAGTATGTCGACACAACAGCGGCAGGGACGTATGTGTGTCGACAATGCGGCGCGCCGTTGTATCGCTCTGCAGATAAATTCGACGCCCACTGCGGGTGGCCAAGTTTTGATGACGAGATTCCCGGCGCTGTGAAACGCACACTGGATGCAGACGGTGTGAGAACGGAGATCACTTGCGCCTCATGTGGCGCACACCTCACACACGAGGGGGATTTAGGTTTGGACAGATGTCTCTACTTTATCTAGAGCACTGCGCAAAATGCTAAGAATCTGACGGAAGGTGTTTACAAGCGATGAGTTTGTGATCACTGTTCCAAAGTAGGGCTCCTCAAGCGTAATGAGGGCGAGATGGTTATCCCAAATAAGGATGTCGGTTGTTAGTTCACCGCTCGTCTTGGGCAGAACCTTCGCATCGTAGTACCCCTTAAGCGAGGCGATCATCTTGTGCGCCGCCTCACTACTCGAGACATGCGTCACAATATCGTGTAGGACGATGCCTTTCTTTTTGAGCTTTGACAACCAACCCTCAACGAAGGATGGCATGATCTGATAGAGCCGGTCGGTCGATCCCAGAGCGAGGAGTTCATCTGATTCCAACGCCATCAGGTAAATGTCCTGAATTTGCGACAGCCCGTCGAAGTACTGAACCGTGGGTTTGTTTTTCTGCAAATTCCGAAGTCCGCGCAGATCGGGTAGTAGGGAGTCGATCAGCGCCTTTTTTTGTTCCAGACCAATCAGGAGAGCCTCGGGGTCACCTGTGAGGTAGGCTCTTCGCCCGCCTTGCTTCTGCTCAAGGATGAGCCCACGTTGTAACAATGAATGGATAACTTGATAGGCGTTTGGCCGTTGTATCCCGACTCCTTTGGCAATGGCCGTGGGGGAGGAAAGGCCGTGTTCCAAAAGAAACAAGTATGCCTTTGTCTCGCTCTGATTGAGTCCAATTTGTCCAAGCCGGTCGTTTATAGACATAAAGTGTATAGATTCTATATACACAATTATAGCAACAAATACCTAAATAATCAAGTTTCCGTATAGGAATACCATGAAAGTACATTGAAAAATATACGAAAAGGCGTTACAATGTTGCCTCGATGATGAGGATAAGTCATGACCCATCGGGATTATTTGTATGACCAACAGCCTCTTCTTTCAGCAACTCAACACGGAGATGATTGACCGTACTTTTTTGAAGAACAACCCTGTGTTTGTGAAGGCAAAGAGCGGCTCTCTTCCAACAGAGGTGCTGGGGGAAGTGATCCGTCAGTATGTGCGTTTCCCTGAGGAGATTGTGAAGATGCTTCGTGGAGCAGCAGCTCATTTTCCAAAGAATCACCCCGTGCATCAGGAATTGGAGAGGAACTGGGGACAGGAGAGCGGTTCAGAAACGGGTGGAATTGCCCACGTCCAGATTCTAAAGCACGGTCTGAAGCGAGATCTGAGTCTCAATATTGATCATGTGAAAGGCTCTGGGGCAACGGAACAGTTCATCGCCACCGTCCTTGATGGGATGAAAGAAAACCCTTGGTTCGCCCTGGGGCAGGCTTTTGCCCTCGAGGCGTCAGCCGTTCCTGAACTTGCGATTCTCGTGGGACCGGCGATCAATCTTTATGCATCAAAGGTAGGGAAGCCTGAACCAATCAAGAAGGTCGCCCTTCAGGAAGATGGAACGTTTGCCCTTCCTACCATCAAGACGGCACAGGAAGCCTACGCCATGGATATGAGCTCTTGGTTTGCTCTCCACATTGTTGACTTAGAAGTCGGTCACCGTGATTTCTTGCGTGAGCGCGCGACGGGCGTACTTACCAACGAAGCGAAACAGGAGGAGTTCGCTCGAGGGTTTCGCCAGGTGCTTGGTGCGATGGATCGTTGGTGGTTCGCGTTGAGCGAGGGAGAGTAACACAAAATATGTGTAATCATTAAAGCTTATGCTATCATTTAATCAATTCACCTAACAAAAATATGAACAAGAACTTTTTCGTCGGTTTATTAGTAATCGTTATCGTCGTTGTGTTAGGGGTCGTTGCCTTTCAGAACCCAGAAACATCTAAGGATTCTGTGAAGATTGGAATGGTGACATTCCCGGGCTATGCCCCTTTGTATCTCGCACAAGAAAAGGAGCTATGGGGGTCAGATCTCACTGTTGAGTTGGTTCGCATTGAATCTATCGGAGATCTTCGTGCGGCGATGAAGACGGGAGACATCGATATGTACGCAGCAACCTATGATATTTTTGAAGCCACGGAAGGGGTTGAGCCACCTGGGGTTGCCTTCTTAGCCGTCGACGAGTCCCATGGGGGAGATGGGGTCGTTGTTCGAGAAGGCATTAACTCGCTTTCGGATCTGCGAGGTAAAACCGTTGGTGCGGAACCTGGATTTCCACCGCATTTCATTTTGCAGTATCTCCTCAATAAAGAGGGTATGACTCTGGATGATGTCGAATTTCGAGATGTGACTTCTCAGGACGCAGGAAACGCCTTCGTCGCGGGCCAGCTTGATGTGGCCGCCACCTACGAGCCCTACCTTTCTGAAAGTGCAAGCAAGGTTGCCGGTGCAAAAGTTCTTGTCTCGAGTGCGGATACGCCAAAGCTTATTGTGGACTTTCTCTTCGCCTCTGAAGATCTGGTTGAATCACGTCCAGAGGTTCTTCGGACTATTGCTCAAGGGTGGTTTGATGCGGTTGAATACTGGAAGTCAAACCCTGATGAGGCGAACGAGATTATGGGCACCGCATTCGAGGTGAGCGCACAAGAAATGGCTGACTTTAAGACGGGTGTCAGTTGGTTAGATCTTGAAGAGAACAAGGTTCTTTTTGATCCATCGTCAGAATTCAATGCCTACGATACATTCGAGCTCGTTGGAGACATCCTTGAAGCTAATGGAGGAGCAACGCTTCGCATTCGTGCTGAGGATCACCTCACAGATACCATCATCCGATCATTCTAAACGATAGAAGGAGGGGTATGAATAAAAAGCAGAGAGCGAACTGGCCGTTTCTTGTCTCTCTGCTTTTTTTCATTTGTGTGTGGTGGTGGGTGACGCGAGCGGGACTGATCGATTCGCTCTTTCTTCCATCTCCGTCGCAAATTTGGTTGGCGACACTAGATTTGTTTGTTCAAAAAGAATTTTTATCAGATATTGGGATTTCTGTCTTTCGTGTTTTTTCTGCTTTCATTTTAGCGTTCGTTATCGCGATTCCACTAGCGCTTCTCATGACCGAGTTTGCATTCGTCAAACGATTACTTGAACCGTACATCGATTTCATTCGCTACCTCCCTGTTCCCGCGTTGATTCCATTAACGATTTTATTCTTTGGTTTAGGAGAAGGATCGAAAATTGCTTTGCTGTTTATCGGAACATTTTTTCAACTCATTCTTCTTGTTATTGATGACATCTACACCATTCCATCGAGATACTTCGACCTCTCTTTTTCATTGGGGTTCTCACGAATGCGAGTGAGAGTTCTTAGGCTGCGTGCCATTTTGCCTGAGCTGTACAACAATGCCCGCATTACGTTGGGATGGGCCTGGACCTACCTCGTGATCGCGGAACTTGTTGCGGCCCAGGCAGGAATCGGACATGTGATCAAAGAGGCACAACGGTTTTCCAACACAGAAAAAGTTTACGTTGCGATTCTGACACTGGGAATCATTGGACTTGTGATCGACCAGGTGTTTAAGAGGTTGTATCCCGTATTCTTTCCTTACAGAAAGTATGATTGAGGTGACTGGACTCAAAAAAACGTATGATTCAGAATCGGGGAGGCGCGTCGTATTGAACGACATTTCTTTTCGTGTAAAAAAAGGAGAGTTCGTTTGCATTGTGGGTTCGAGTGGTTCAGGGAAGAGCACGCTTTTGCGCTGTCTTTCTGGAATGGATACAGACTGTGAAGGAGAGGTGCGTATCGACGGAGAGACTCGAGACAGGTATTTCTCACAAAAATCAGCTGGATTCGTTTCGCAAGAGTATTCCAATTTTCCTTGGTTAACGGTTTGGCAAAATGTTCAACTGGGGAACCTTCAAGCTGATGAAGGGCTGATCAGTAGTACACTCAAGCAGCTTGGGCTATTTTCTGTCCGGGATTATTTTCCAGGTCAGCTGTCAGGCGGAATGCGTCAGAGAGTGGCTATCGCTAGGGTCTTGTTGCAGAACACCGAGGTGATCTTTTTCGATGAACCATTTGGCGCTCTTGATGTTCAAACACGAGCTCAAATTCAAGAACAGCTTCTGGATCTTTGGAGACAGCAACAAAAAACGATCATCTTTGTGACGCACGATATCGATGAAGCGATTTTTTTGGCCGATCGGGTATTGATTCTCAGTGCGGACACAGGGGCACTCCAGCAAGAAATAGTCGTGAACCTTCCACGGCCTCGAACAACAGAGATGGTCTTCTCTCCGGCGTTTGTCCGACTGAAGAAGAGCATTGTCTATACGATCCGAGCTGAATCGATAAAGGCCTCGTTGCGCAAGGAAAAAACCAAGGCCGAGGTCTGTAACCTAGGGCTCTTCATTTGGTCGGGGAATGCTCCTTGGTACTATGCCCACGATCAGGGTATCTTTGAAAAAAAGGGATTGGAAACGCACTTAGTTTCGACAGACTCAAATGTTGGGAATCTTGAAATGCTCTTGGGAGATGAGGTAGATGTCTTGAACGTGACATTGGATTACGCCGTTCGCGCCGTTCACGAACATCCAGAACTTCAGATCGTTCTTCCACTCAACTACTCACACGGGGGAGACGCCATCATTGCTCAGCCCGGGATTGAGAGAGTGCAGGACTTGAAAGGACGAAAAGTGGGGATTGAACGTGAGGCCGTGAGTCACTTCTTTTTACGGTATCTTTTGCACGCTCACCACCTTTCTCCGGATGACGTTCAAGAGGTTTCTCTGCTTGGGGGTGACATCGGGTCAGCTTTGATCCGGGGTGATGTGGACGCAGCGGTATTATGGGATCCCTGGCTTTCAAAAGCTATTGAACTTTCAGGGGCAAAAATTGTGGCCTCAACCAAAGAAAAAGAAAATCAGATTTTGTACGATGTTCTGATCACCAAGAAGTCATATATCAGAGACCACAAAGACGTGATTCAAAAACTCAACGCTATTTGGGGGGAGGCTCTTCTTCACGGGGCGCGATTTAAGACAAACACTTCCGTTGCCTCAATGATGGGAATTTCACAAAAGGAAGTTGAGATGGCTATGCAAAAAATACGGTTTCTCAAATCGTACACGCGGGAATTTTTGTCCGCGCTTAAAAAGATTCAGGCGTTCTATTTTCAGGAAGGAGTTATCGATTCCGTTTTAGATGAAAAGACATTAATCAGCGGTGCTAAATAGAAAAGACAAACAAACATCCCCCTCACACGAGGGGGATGTTTGTTTGGATTACGTCCAACAAAAAACCGCCCTTGTTACGGGCGGACGTTGCGGCTCGGGAGTTGGTTTTTCTTCCGCAGTCGCGTGAGCTTGTGAGCGACGGCGCGTTCGCTCACGTTCAGCAGGCGTGCGATCACGCGGATCTTCGTGCGTCTCCCGTAGAGCGTTACCAGTCGTCGCGTGCGCTCCTTCGTCCAGACGCGCGTTGGGCGCGGGAGCGTTCCATCGCGGCGGAGCCGCTGGACGTGCTTGAGGATCGTGTGCTCGGAGGCCCCGAAGTACTGCGCTATCTGTGCGGTGGAGACGTGGTTCAATGTCATCTCAACAACCGTTTCCATGTCGACCTTGTGGCTACGGTTGGCGGTGTATGGCCGCGGCCGGGTTCCAACGCACCCCTGCTTGCGGTATCTGACCAAGGAGACACCAATCGCGCCGGGGGTAGATCCGATCGCCTTCGCGATCTGCACGATGGACTGGCCATCGCGGTACAGGCGGATGATCGTTTCGCGGCGTTGTGCCACTCCGATCTTCGAGGGCTCTAGATGTCCCAGCTTGCGCAGTTGGCTGGCACGCGTAGTCACTTGGCGGGGCGTTACGCCCAGAGCCTGCGCGATTTCATTCCGGCTCTTGCTTGGGTGGAGTTGGATGAGCGTTTCATCCATCTGTGTGGTGAAGATCCGCCGGTTTGGGCGTGCACTGTGCCGACTCGGTCGCGGCCCGCTTGGCAGCTCCCCGCGTTTGCGCAGCAGGCGCACCTGGCCTCGAATGGCCGAGCAGGTCTCACCGAGCAATGTCGTGATCTGCTCATTGCTGTGCCCGTTCCGGTAGAGTTCGGAAACGCGCGCGAGCCGATCCGGCGTCCACTTGGTGGGTCCCCTGGACTTGAAGACAGTCTGCTTGGTGCGAGGGAAGTATCGACTGACCTCGTTCGCGGAGATGAGCCCCCGCGCGTCAAGAACCTTTACGCGACGGTGCACGCTGGCGAGCGGAACCACGAGGGCCTCCGCGATGAGACGGAAGAACACGCGTTCGCGGTTGAGCACGATGAGCCGCTCATCCATCCCGGGTGTCCAGTTGATGTGTTTGGCCATCATCACCTCCCTGACGTTTGCCAGTGTTGTCCCAAGCGATCATTCACGAATCTCTCAGTGATGTCAATACGGCCGCGCAAGGGATCCCTCACGGCCGTCAACGTATCGACTGATAGCTATTCTTGAGCCCGTCCTTACTTAACACCACTTGCCACAGCTGATTGTTTCGCGCGCGGAAGGTGGCGGCGCTGGAGAGAAGATAGAAACGCCACATGCGGTGGAAGCGTTCGGCCTTCGACTGGCTCAGGCCGACCCTGAGCTCCGTCGAAGGGTCGCCGTAGTGATCGGCGAGTCCCGGCCAGGCGGCCTCAAAGTTTTTGTACCAGCACTGAAGGGTCTTGTCGTAGTCGGTGCCGAAGTTGTGCCAGTCTTCCATCACGAACAGGCCTTCGGTGGAACTTCCGATCTGCGCGATCGACGGTAGCATCGAGTTTGGGAAGATGTACTTTTCGATCCAGGCGTCTGTGGTGTGCACGGAACGATTACCGCCGATGGTGTGGAGCAAGAAGAGTCCTTCGATAGGGAGCAGTCGATGAGCCACTTCCATGTACGTTCGATAGTTTTTGTAGCCGACGTGTTCGAACATTCCCAGCGACACAATACGATCGAACGTTCCGGTCACGTCGCGGTAATCCTGCAATCGAAATTCGATCGGCAGTCCTCGGCCGCGCTCGGTTGCCAGCGCGACTTGTTCTTTCGAGACGGTGACACCCACGACTTCCACGCCGTACTTCTGCGCGGCATAGATGGCGAACGATCCCCATCCACATCCGATGTCCAGGACGCGCATCCCCGGCTTCAGTCCGATCTTGCGACACACGAGGTCGAGCTTTGCTTCCTGCGCGCTCGCGAGGTCGCTCGCATTCTTCCAGTATCCGCACGTGTAGGTCATGCGTGGGTCGAGCATCTGTTTGTAGAGATCGTTGCCGACGTCGTAATGGCGTTCACCGATCTCAAACGCTTTGGACTTGCGCTGAGCGTTTCGCGCGCGGGCGCCCAGAACGCGCAGAGCCGTGCGCCAGTTTCGAACGCGACGGTCGATGTCGGACCGAAATACCCGCGTGAGCATTTCATCCAATGCCTCGCAGTCCCACCAGCCGTCCATGTAGCTCTCCCCAAACCCCAGCGACCCCTCTGCAAGCGTGCGATCAAACACCCGCTCGTCATGGACGAGAAGATCCCACGGCCGCGAGCCGTTTACACGAATGTCGGCGGATTCAAGCAGGGAAACGATGAAGGAGGCGCGTTGACTCATAGGATGTGTATTTCTCTCTATCATGCCGTATTCTTGAGGTTTTGAGAAATATCCGCTATCGTGTCCGCCTATGGCATCAGGAAATATCGTCTTGCGCTTTGAAACCGTGTCCTTCGGATACATTTCAGAGAGCCCCATTTTGGATGAGGCGAGTTTTTCTGTTCGCGAAGACGCGAAGCTGACCCTCATGGGTCAAAATGGCGCGGGCAAGAGCACGATCTTTAAACTCATCACGGGCGAGGTGAAACCCGATTATGGTCAGGTGCATCTTTCTTCGGGCGCGACCATTGCCACGGCAAAGCAGGTGATGGCGCGTGAGTGTTTGACTCTGAACGTGCGCGAGTACTTTGCACAAGCGTTTCTCGACGTCCCCTACAATCTTGATAAGCGGATTGCCGACATTTTGGAGGTGGTGAATCTGACCGCGCCCTTGGAGAAGCTGGTGGGATCGTTTTCGGGCGGTCAGCAGGCGCGACTTCTCCTGGCCTACGCGCTCATTCAAGAGCCCGACATTCTGTTGCTCGACGAGCCGACCAACAATCTTGACCGCGAGGGGATCGATCACCTCACGATGTTCCTCATCATGTATCCCAAAACGGTCTTGGTCATTTCACACGATGCCGATTTCTTGAACAGTTTCACGGAGGGCGTCCTGCACTTGGATGTCTACACAGGGAAGGTCGAGAAGTACGACGGAAATTATACGGACGTGGTGGAGGAGATCGCCGCGCGCGTGGAGCGCGATCGCGCAAAGAACGCCCAGCTCTTGAAGACCATTCAAGATCGCAAAGACAAGGTAAACTTTTTTGCGCACAAAGGAGGCAAGATGCGCAAGCTCGCCAGCAAGCTCCGCGAAGAGGTCGCGGAAGCAGAAGAGAACATGGTGGATGTGCGACGTGATGATCGAACGATCAAGGACTTCACTATTCCCGCGCAACCGTTTACCGAAGAGGTCGTGCGACTGAGTTCCATTAAAGTAATCCGCGACCATGAGGCGCATGATGTGGAGGTGGATCTGTCGTTGCGTCGTGGAACGCATCTATTGGTTGCGGGTCCCAACGGCATTGGAAAGAGCACGCTGTTGCGATCGTTGGCACAGGGAGATTCACCGGGAGCGATGATTGCGCCGGGGGTGAAGGTGGGGTATTATCGACAAGATTTTTCTGGATTGAATTTTTCCCAGACCGCTTACGCTTCACTCTCTGAAGTCATGGAGCAACCGGATAACGAAACCATTCGTCGAACAGGCGCGCAGTTCTTGCTGGACGGGGACGCGCTGGCGACTCCCGTGGGGGCGCTTTCAGAGGGGCAAAAGGGCTTGCTGTGTTTTGCGCGCTTCGTGCTTCAAGCACCCGGACTGCTTATCTTTGACGAGCCGACCAATCACATTAACTTTCGGCATCTTCCCGTGATCGCCAAGGCACTCAATGACTACCAAGGATGTATGCTGGTGGTGAGTCACGCCGAGGAATTTGTCCGACAAATTCGTTTCGATCAAACCCTGGATCTCTCCACGCTTCTCAAGTAGCCAAGTCCCCCTCATGGGGGATTTTAGGGGCTGAAGCTCATGTTGACCATCATCGTGATGTTGCACCCCCCGCCGGAGGCATAGATGGTTCCCAGGGCGGAGTCAGGGCCATCGGCCCACATTTCCATGGTGGCATCGAACGTCACATCTTCAAAGTCGAGGTTCACATCCCCATCGGCATCCTGTGGTAAGCCAGGATCAAAACTTGGCCCTGATCCTAGAGTGAAGACATTCGTATTCGCCACTCGACCAAGGATGACTCCCCAAGGATCGAGCAGGAGTTCATCGGTGATGGACTCGCCGGTATCCAAATCAACGGGATTACTCAGATCGATCTGATCAGGGATGCCGGTCATACCCGCGGCTCCCGCGCCGCAGTCGTCGGCCACACTGTCAATGTTCACGTCCCATGTTCCCTCGGAGAGAACGTACAGGCCAGGATCCGGGAGCTCAAGCTCCAAGAGAGTCATGGTAAACGGATAATCTCCGCGACATCCTCGTAAGTTGTTCCAATGCAATGTTCCCGAGAGTGTTTCCTCATCGTTGGCCGTAAAATCAAACCAGACGTTTCCTGTTCCGGACGTTCCGTCCGGGTTTAAGACCGGGAATGTGCGCGTATAGGTTTTGTACTGAGCTCCAGGAGCAAGGTGGTCGTAAAAGACAATCGTCTGTCCGCTGAGATTCATAGTTACGATATCGCCAAGTGCGTTCACGTTCACCGAAGCCTCACCTCCGGAAGAAAAGCCACCAGACGTGGCACACTCGCTCCCGGAGAGATTGGTGGCAGATGCCTCCATATTGAAATTCCATGTTCCCGGCAGAGGGACCGGGGTACTTGAGCAACCGACTCCCAGAAACACGAGAGCAAAAAGTCCGATCTCAAGCGGACGAACAAATGATGTAAACATATACGCGTATGTTACCACAGAAGGGATTCTTGTTGGATTTTATCCAAAATTAAACGCCCCGTCCGTGAAGGATCGGGGCAGCAGTGGAGATCGTCGATCACTTCGCGAAGGCGGCGGCCAAGGCGAGCTCCACCGTGCGGTGGAAGCTCGTCTCGCGTTCGTGCGCGTTCATGGCCTCGTGGGTGGGGAGGACGTCGCTGACCGTGAGGACGGACAGCGCGCGGCGACCCTTGCGGGCGGCGAGCGTGTACAGCTCCGCCGTCTCCATTTCGACCGCGATCACGCCCGAGGCCGCCCACATCTTCCACTCGTTCGGGTCGTGGTCTGCGTAGAAGAGGTCGGTGCTCAGGATGTTGCCGGCGCGGATCTTCCAGTCGCGCGCGCGGGCCGCGAGAACCGCGGCGATGAACAGGTCGGCGTCCGCCAGGGGCGCGAAGTCGAGACCCTTGAACCGCCGGCGGTTGAGGTTGGAGTCCGAGCAAGCGCCCTGGGCGATGACCAGGTCTCCCGGCTTCATGTCGTCCCGCAGTCCTCCGCAGGTGCCCACGCGGATGATCGTCTCCACGTCGAACTCGTTGAAGAGCTCGTTGGCGTAGATCGACAAGGACGGCATTCCCATGCCCGATCCCTGTACCGACACGCGGACTTCGCCGAAGTTCGGGATGGTGGTCACGCCCGTGAATCCGAGTATGCCGCGCACGGTGTTGTACTGCACGACGTCGCGCAGGACCTCGTCGGCGATGCGCTTGGCGCGCAGGGGGTCGCCGGGGAACAGGACAGTGCCAGCGATCTGACCAGGGTCAGCATTGATGTGGAGTGACACGGAACCTCCGAGGGAAGAAAATAAGGGAGTGGCCGCGTAGAGGCTATCGTAGAACAGGGGGGCGTCAAGCGTGGGATTTGGTAGAATAGCTGCGTATGGAATACGAACACAAAAACAAGCCACCAATGAGCGGGGAAGAGATTTCCGCTATGTTTGGAGAAACCGAAGTTCTCAAGATGGAGGAGCAATTCAAGGCGATGAGCGAAGAAATTGACTCGCTCGGGATACAGATCAAAAACGAACAGGATCCCGAAGAGCTTGAAATCCTACAGGCGCGCCTGTTTGAACTACGGGAGCAAATGCGCGCTCTTAACCGTGAGATTCGAGTCCAACAAGGTCGTTTCGGTGACTTGCGTGGGCCACGAAAACGTTAGTTGCTGAAACTTCTGTATGACTTCGTCTGTCACACTCACGACCCAAGACCACATCGAGCTTGCTGGAATCTATCGTCACGACGGTCAGGAGAAGATCGCCATCTTGTTGCACATGATGCCCTCGACGAAGGAGAGCTGGGATTCGATCGCGAAAAAACTTCTCGAGCATGGTTATGCGTCGTTGGCGATAGACATGAGAGGCCACGGGGAGAGCACGATGGGTGGTACGCTCGGCTATAAGACGTTTACGCCAGAGCAGCAGCAACAGAAGCGACTTGACCTTGAGGCGGCGCTCGCATGGACTCGAGAACACGGCTTCGACGACGCGCACACGATTCTTATCGGCGCGTCGATCGGCGCCAACCTGGCGATCCGCGCGCTTGCTGAACACTCGAGTCTTCCACTCGCCATTGCCCTCTCGCCAGGTCTTGATTATCGCGGTGTGAAAACCGACGACGTGGTCACGTCGATCAAACCGAACCAGAAAGTCGTGCTCGTTGCCAGTGACGACGATGATCGCCCGTCGTGGGATAGCGTGCACGAACTTCATCGTCTCAACCCATCGACCGTCCTCATCGAACGTCACGGTCTGGGTCATGGCACTCATATGACCGATCTCGACGAGAGTCTGGTTGAGGAGATTCTCTCTCACGTGTAACGACGTTTTTTGCTATACTGATAGATATATATATGTCCAC
The DNA here is from genome assembly GCA_038065075.1 of Patescibacteria group bacterium. Lineage (GTDB taxonomy): Bacteria > Patescibacteriota > Patescibacteriia > UBA9934 > GWF2-40-263 > UBA12478. The sequence continues at coordinate 51,825 of JBBTRQ010000001.1, read as the reverse complement.
ACAACATTCTGTAAAAAGCTCCGCCCGAGATGTTTTTTCGTACCTTCTGCTCATCGCCATGTTCATTGTGGGCGTGGTGAGTTTTTTGACCCTTCTGTTCCAGTACATCAACATCCAGTTTCCAGATCAGCTGGACTACTGGTGGCGTGAGGGATCGCTCCAAGCGATTCGCGGCGCGATTTCTGCGCTTGTCGTTTCTTGGCCGGTGATGATTCTCATGTCGATTTTTATTGGCAAGGATCTGCGGGCAGATGAGGGCAAGCAAAATATCTGGATCCGCAAGTGGCTCTTACATCTTATGATCTTCGTGGCCGCGCTCGCGATCATCATCGACCTCATCACACTCATCAACACTTATCTTGATGGGGAGATCAGCATTCGCTTTGGTCTCAAGGTTCTGGCCGTCCTCCTCGTTTCCATCGCGGTGTTCTGGTATTACCTTTGGGAGCTCAAGCGTGAACCAGCCAAGATGACGAAAGTCACCATGTGGGCGGCCATTGCAAGTTCCATCGTGATTGTCGTGGCGATTGCCGCCAGCCTCTTTGTCGTCGGCAGTCCAGCAAAGCAACGGGATGCACGTCTGGATCAGACTCGTGTTTCCGATCTGCAGACCATTCAATCCAGCCTCATCGACTATTGGCGCGATAAAGAGGCTCTGCCTGAGAATCTCGCGGCCATGGAAGACGACATCATCGGCTATCGCAACCCGGCTGACCCTGAGTCCTCAGAGGCCTATGAGTACACCGTGACAGGCGAGTTAACCTTCCAGTTGTGTGCGACCTTCATGACGGAGTCCGATGGCTCTGACAAGAATATCTACGCGACCCCGATGATGTACGACTTTGGATACATGGGTGAAAACTTTGACGTCTGGTCACACGGCATGGGGCGCGTGTGCTTTGACCGCACCATCGACCCTGATCGGTTGAAGGATCAGTATCCTTACTAATGGCTTCGCTCTACCATACCACCGGCATCGTGCTCTCACGACGTGACCATAGAGAGGTCGACCGGTGGTATTCGGTTTATACCGCTGAGCATGGCAAGGTGGAGTTTCTTGCGCGCGGCGGGCATAAGCCGCTGGCAAAACTCACGCCGCATCTGGAGATGGTGGCGGTAGTGGATCTCCTGTTGGTGCATGGGCGGGCGTACCAGACCGTGGCAGGGGTGGAGCGGCGACGAGGCTTCCGTCGAGTGTACGACGATCTCTCGCGACTCGTCCTGGCACAAAACGCTCTGCACCTAGTCGACATCGGCACCCGCGCGGACGAAACCGATCCGCACATTTACGAGCTCATCGAACACTGGCTCGGATTTCTCGATTCAGACACAAGCATCTCGCGAGAGCGTGCCGGATTTTTGCTCGGCGCGTTTTCGCTCAAGCTGTTGTCGCTCGTGGGGTACCGACCGCAACTGAACCGCTGTCTTGGTTGTCGACAGACGATCGCGCCCGGCTCCTACCAGTGGCATGGGCTCAAGGGGGGAGTGGTCTGCACGAACTGTACGCGAGTCGATCAAGAGACGTGGTTCGCGGCTCGCCCTATGACCGACGAGGCCCTCAAACTCGTTCGTTTTGGACTCGAAGAAGGGTTTGCGTCACATCTGCGCCCTCATCTCAGGGCCGAGGATCTTGCCGGCTACCACGAGGCTGTCGAATCCCTCATGATTTCGCATTTTCCGGTCATCCCCGCAAGCTCATTGAGGGCGGCCTGTAGCGTGTGCTAGACTTCTTTAGTCCTCGTCATTGCGAGCGACAGCGAAGCAATCTATGCACAACAAAATGATTTCTGAAATCAGTCAGCACGTCGGTCAAGAGATCGAGCTTAAAGGCTGGTGCTACAACTTCCGCTCCAGCGGAAAAATTTTCTTTTTACAGTTCCGCGACGGGAGTGGACGCGTGCAGGTGGTTTTCTCCAAGAGCGAGATTCCATCGGACCAATGGGACCAATTGGACTTATTGAAACTTGAATCGTCCGTCACGGTGCGCGGTGTGGTGAAAGCCGAGCCTCGTTCACCGTCTGGGTTTGAACTGACCGGCACGTTTTTTCAGCCGATCCAGATTCCAAAAGAAGATTACCCATTGGGCAAGAAAGAGCACGGCCCAGATTTCTTACTCGACAATCGTCACCTCTGGTTGCGCGCCGAGAGCCAGTGGGCGGTGATGCGTGTCCGCGATCGAATTATCACCAGCACCTACGAGTGGTTCCACGAAAACGGATTTGTAAAATTCGACACACCGATTTTGACACCGACCTCATGTGAGGGCACGACCGAGCTGTTTGAGATGGATTACTTCGTCGATGATGATAACCACCCCCAGCCCCTCCTTGAAAAGGAGGGGGGCCGAAAGGCGTACCTCGCGCAGTCAGGGCAGCTGTATCTGGAGGCGGGGATCATGAGTCTGGGTCGAGCGTTTGATTTTGGACCGGTGTTCCGAGCGGAGAAATCTAAGACACGTCGTCACCTCACGGAGTTCTGGATGATGGACGCGGAAGCGGCGTTTGTGGAGCACGAAGGAAATATGGCGATTCAAGAGGCGCTCATCTGCCGCATCGTCGCGGACGTTCTCGAGCACTGTGCGTACGAACTGAAGGTTCTGGAGCGCGACGTTGAGCCGCTCAAAAAAGTCCAAGCGCCATTTGTCCATCTCACGCACGCCGAGGCGATTGCGAAATTGCGTGCCAACGGAAGTGACATTGGGGACATGGACGACTTGGGCGCCGACGACGAGACCTGGCTCACGCAGCAGTACGAGACACCGATCTTCGTCGAGAAATATCCGGCGGCCGTGAAGGCGTTCTACATGAAGCGCGATCCAGCTGATCCCACACGCGTACTCAATAACGATTTGCTCGCGCCAGAGGGCTACGGTGAGATCATCGGCGGCTCACAGCGCGAGGACGACTACGAGACCCTTATGAAGCGCATTGCGGAACACAATCTCGATCCAAAACCTTTTGACTGGTACCTCGACCTGCGCCGCTACGGCTCGGTTCCACATTCCGGCTTCGGCTATGGACTCGAGCGCATCGTCGCCTGGACCTGCGGATTGCACCACGTGCGCGAGACGATTCCGTTCCCGAGGATGATTAATCGGATTACTCCGTAAAAGAAAAGGGTTCCTTAGGTAGTTAGCCGTTCGGATCCCTTTTCGTATGGATCGAATTATTATAGCATGAAGGTAATATTATCAACGCGAATGCTCGTATGAAAACTTCCACGGCTTATAGAGTCGTTCCTCGTGAGAAAAAGGCTTTGAAAAAGCCTGAAGAAAGCCTACAAGCGCTTCGTCGGGCAGTGAGTCGTGCCTGGAAGGGAGCATCGGCTGTAACCGAGATTCGTTCTCAACGAAAGAGAAACGCCTAACGTATGCAACTGGTTGTTGACAGCTCTATTTTTGTGGCTGCGTTTCGAGAGCAGGAGAAATATTCTGAGGCCTGCCTTGACCTTATAGAGAAGATTGAGACAGGTGAGGTGAGCGCGGTCATTCCGACTACGGTGTTGTTGGAAGTTGTTGCCGCTGTCAGTCGTCGAACATCTGATGCCGGTTTGGCAAGGCGCGTTGGAATGCGCCTTGTTTCATTTTCAGGTTTGAGCCTCATAGACCTGACGACGTTCCGAACCCTTCAATATTTGGATGCAACCGCAGATCTCAAACTTGCTGGTATGGATGCGATTGTCGTTGGAACAGCCGTAGAGTTTCAACTTCCCTTGGTCACCTTGGACAAAGAGATCATTGCTCGCGCAGGCGAAACGATAAAGATCATTCCTATTTCTTCCATCAAAAATTTATGAAAGTCTTTCAAACTCTTCTGTTCCTCGCCGTTATCATCCTCATCGGCGGCATGGCCGCGTTGTATTGGGGGAAGACTGTTGAGGACGCGACGGCGCCGGTTGAGGTCGTCGATGATTTCACTGTGCCCGCTAACGCTGTCGATGAGCCCGTCGAGGAACCGTCAGGTCAAGATGTGCCGATCGAGCCGATAGTTGATACACCAACACCATCAGCCATTTTGCCAATCGTTGTCGTAACGGAAGACCTCCCCTCGCACATGGACTCGTTTGGTTTTATGGTCGATGAAGAAACCGGTCAGTCTGTCTGGGTCGAAGGGAACACGCTTTTCGTGAATGTAGGATATAGCGGAGGATGTCAGGAACATGAGTTCACCATGTACTGGAACGGCCTTTGGGCCGAATCGGCTCCTCCTCAAACGGGAGTTCGACTGATCCATGACGCCAACGACGATTTTTGTGAAGCGGGCATCGGCCCCCAAACACTCAAGTTTGATTTGAGTCCGATAACGAGCGAGTATGGGACCTTCTATTTTACCGTCAGTGGAGATACAGAGTCGGTTACCTTATTCATCGGTCAGCCTTACCCAGTAGAGTGAATTTAAAAAGCGTATGCAACACAGAATATTGGTTCGTGACTTACAAGAAAAAATGGGCGAGACGGTGGTCGTGGCCGGATGGCTTCATCGTCTACGCGACATGGCCAAGTTCGGATTCGCGATTTTGCGCGATCGAACCGGCCTCGTACAAGTGGTGCTGAGCGCTGAGCAACTCGAGAGTCTCAGAGGCCTCCAGGTCGAGACCGTTTTGAAAGTGACTGGCTCTGTCGTCAAGAAACAATCGAAGGATCCAAACGCGAATGAGGTCGAGATCCAGGCGACAACGGTCGAGGTTCTTTCGCCCGTGCGTGACGTGGTTCCTGTCGAGATCAACAAAGACGACGTCGACGTTCAACTCGACACGCTTCTGGATAACCGCGTGATCACCCTGCGCAATCCCAAACAGCGCGCGATCTTTCGCGTACAAGCGGCGATCGTGCATGGCTTCCGTCAGTACATGGAGTCTCAAGGCTTCACCGAGATTTTCTTCCCCGTGCTTGCCGGCGCGGCTTCCGAAGGTGGCGCGGAATTTTTCCGTGTCGAGTATTACGGTCGCGAGGCAACGCTCACGCAATCCGCCCAGCTCTACAAACAAATTACGATGGGAGTGTACGAGGGTGTGTATGGTGTCTCGTATTCCTTCCGCGCCGAGAAGTTTGCCACCTCGCGTCACCTCACGGAGTTCAACCAGTTGGAGTTCGAGGTAGGATTCGTGGATTTTGACGAGGTGCTTGCTTACTCCGAGGCCGCGATTCGTCAGATGCTCAAGGCCGTCGAAGAAGAGTGTAAGTCGGAGCTCGAGCTCCTGGGCGTAACGCTTCCACCGCTGGGAGATCGATTCCCACGCATCAAACTTAAGGACGCGCTCAAAGCATACAAAGACGAAACGGGAGTCGATGAAACCAGCGAGCCCGACCTTTCGCCGGGCGCCGAGAAATGGATTTCGCGCGAGTGGGGACCCAAGCACCACAACTGTGGCTTTGTTATCGTCACCGATTATCCGACAAGCAAGCGTCCGTTCTACGCGCTTCGCGATCCAAATGATCCGACCAACACGATCACCTTTGACCTCATCGGGTTTGGCAGCGAGATTATTTCTGGCGGCATGCGCGTGAACAAATATGACGACCAGCTTCAGGCGATCAAGGACAAGGGTCTCGACCCCGCTCAGTTTGAGGACTACCTCATGATGCACAAGTATGGGATTCCTCCGGAAGGCGGATGGGGACTGGGCCTGCAACGTCTCACACAAAACATTCTGGGTCTGGAGAACATCAAGGAGGCAACGATTTTCCCTCGCGATGTCCAGCGGCTACGACCGTAACGGGCCTAAAGGCCCTATGAAATTTTCACAGCCCCTTTAGGGGCGCCACATTTATTTTTCTATTTGTTTGATACAATAGATAGACGTATGGCCTTTGAGGTAAAACTGGAAACATTTGATGGTCCACTGCATGTGCTTTTGGAGTTGATTCAGGCCTCTCATCTCCCGATTACGGAAGTGTCGCTTGGGGCTGTGACCGAGAAGTATCTCGAGTACATGAACAGCCAGGACGTCCCTGCGGAGGAGCTTGCGGATTTTCTGGTGGTGGCGACGAAATTGTTGCTTCTCAAATCTCAGGCCATCCTGCCCATCGAAGTAGAACCAGAAGAAGATCCATCGACCCTCGCGCTCCAGCTCCGACTCTACAAAGAATTCGTCGACGCCTCACGTACTCTCGAGGAGCGATTCGACAGTGGGGCTTGGTCGCTTGCGCGAGCGACACCGGACATCGTGCGGCTTGAACTCGCCGAGGTCGTGACGAATCTTTCCAAGAACGATTTACATGACGCCTTCGCGGGACTGCTCAAACGTCTGGAGCCGTTCTTCAGACTTCAGACCGCGGCGCTGGAGCGAGTGATCTCCGTGAAGGAACGCTTGCGTGAAATCCATGACGCGATCCTCTCGCGCACCAAGATGACCTTCCGGCAGATTGCACAAGCGGGAAAATCGAAAGTAGATGTGGTCGTGAGTTTCCTTGCACTCCTCGAGCTGGTGAAACAACGGGCGGTACAGGTGGTGCAGTCGGGAGTATTTGATGAAATCGAAATAACACGTGTGGATTAGCTATGGTGACGACAACGATTGAAGCGGTGCTTTTTGCCGCGGCAAAGCCGATCAAACTTTCCGACTTGCGCAAATATCTGGACGTCTCAGAAGAAGTCATCCGTGAAGCCGTCGATGATATCGCCGCACGGTTTAACGTTGAAGCGTCGGGGATTCACCTAATGGAACAAAACGGCGCCGTGCAATTTGTCTCCAATGCCGGAGTGGGGGAGGCAGTGGCGAAGTTTCTCAAGAAGGAAGCCTCGGGACCCCTCACGCGGCCGAGCCTCGAGACGCTCACGATCATCGCGTACCGTGGTCCCATCACCAAGCCAGAGATCGAAATGATCCGTGGCGTGAATTGCTCGCTGATCCTGCGCAACCTGCTTATCCGTGGCTTCATCCTCGAGGAGCAGGACAAGGAGCGTCTTCAGCCGGTCTACAGCGTCAGCCACGAGTTCCTCCAGGCGATCGGCGTGAACCGTCTTGATGCCCTCCCAGACTACGAAGCCTTCCGCACAAACGAAAAAGTCACGGAACTCCTGAGCCGCGAGCCTGACACGCAGGAGATATGATCGTGAAGCTCTTCACACAACTCATCCTTGCCTCGACCGTCCTGCAGTTTTTTCCCGCGGACGCCGGAGAACTGCAGACGCGCGCGGTGCTTCCAGAGGCGCCCTCACGGGCGTTTGATCTGTTTGAGGCGTACGACGTTATTTCGCATCGCCTTCCTCAAGCGCCGGATCGGTCTCTCGCGCCGGTGAAGTTGGTGAGCGCGAGCATGGGAGTCGTGACAAGCGCGCAAAGCGCGATCGTCGTTGATCGTGCCTCCAAGGAAGTGTTGTTTGAAAAAAATGTAAACGCGCCGCGAGCGATTGGTTCCATCACGAAGCTCATGACGGCCTATGTGTTCTTGCAAGGGAACCCCGACCTCAACGCTCCCGCAACGCTAACCTCAGAGGATATCCGTTATGGCGCTCAGTTCCACTTGGCGATTGGGGAGACGGTGACGGTGCGTGATCTCTTGCAGGCGAGTCTCGTGGGGAGTGATAACAGCTCCACGGCCGCGCTGGCGCGCTTGAGCGGCATGACGCATGGCGACTTTGTTGCTTCGATGAACGAGGCGGCCGCGGAGTTCGGGATGCAGGGCACGACGTTTGATGATACGACAGGTCTTTCATCTAAGAATGTTTCCGTCGTGAGTGATCTTGCGATCATGTTCGACAAGATCTTAAGCGACGAGACCATTGCGCAGATCACGCAACAGTCCCGCGTCACGATGACAGGAAGTTCTGGACGGACGTACATGATCGAGTCCACGGACGAGTTGCTTGGCACATTCGTCGATCAGTCTCCCTACGATATTCTTGGCGGTAAGACCGGGTATCTTCCCGAGGCTGGGTATGGGCTGGGGACGATGTTCTCGCACGAGCAGGGCGGGGAGATTATCGTCATCGTGCTGGGGGCTGAAACAAAAGAAGGCCGCTTTCAAGATGTGAAGTCGTTGGCGGTCTGGGCGTATAAAACCTTTGGTTGGGACACCCTATGATCGATGTACTCGTGAACGCCCTTTCAGGCATTCCGCCCGAGCTCGCGAGTCTGTTGTTGGCGAGCGTACCCGTGGCGGAGTCTCGTGTTGCGATTCCGGTGGCGCTGTTTGTTTTTGATCTGGCCGCGACCCCGACATTTATCTACACGTTCATCGGTAACAGCCTTCCTGTTTTCATCTTGTTTTGGATTCTGCCCGCGTGCCTCGAGTTTTTGCGTCGTCATGTACGCTGGATCGATCGTTGGCTCGTTTCTTGGTTTGAAAACATGAGAACACGCTACGGCGAGAGTTACTCGAAGTGGGGCGCGTTCTTTCTTTTCTTTTTCGTCGTGATCCCAGGGATCGGAACCGGGGCGTGGGGCGCAAGCCTGTTGGGAGTGCTCTTAAAGATTGACGCGCGTCTTGCTGTCCCATCGATTATTGCCGGTGTGTTCATTTCCGGACTCGCAGTCTTGGGGGTGAGCCTGGGAGTGTTTTCCGGCATCCAACTCCTATGAGAATCGCCATCGACGGAACAACCCTGTGCGCGCCGGATGGCTCGCGCGGCGCCGGCATCGAGCATTACTCCTGGTCGATCGCAATGGCCCTCCTGCGATCCGGTTCGTCGCACGAGTTTTTTATTTCGACGCCGCCAGCCATGAGTCGTGTCCGTCGTCAGGAGCTTTTGCACACGGAGGCTCGCGTGAAGCTCCTTCCATCTTGGGGACCCAAATTGTCTTTTGTGTCGCGGCACGCGATTCTTCCTCTGCGCTTTTGGCTGTACCGTCCCGACGTCCTGTTCTCGCCGTTTGGTCAACTGCCATTAGGGTGGCGAGGGAAGAGCGTGGTGACCGTGCACGACCTGGCGATCTACGAACACCCAGAATGGTTTCCATCGGAGCAGAGCTTTTCCACACGCGTCGTTGTTCCTCGGAGTCTTGAACACGCGACACAGTTGATCGCGGTCTCGAGCGCGACACAGCAAAAAATCCATGAGCGTCTTCCTACGACGGCTGGGCGTGTCCATGTCGTGCATGAAGGAGTTGATCTAGCAGAAGCCTACGAGGCGCTCAAGGGCGCGGACGCGAGCACGCGTTTCCCGTTCGACCGTGACTTCGTGTTGTTCTTGGGCACGATCGAGCCGCGGAAGAATTTGCTCCATGCCTTGCGCGCGTTTCATGCATTTTTGGAGGGTCGACCGGAGCAAGCGGGTTTGGTGCGCTTTATCGTCGCGGGGAAAAAAGGCTGGCATACGCGAGAGATCGAAGAGGAACTGGTGGCAGTCAATCACGCGTGGCGTGAGGCTGAGCCAAATGGGGTGATTCAGTTTTTGGGGCCCGTGACCGAGGAAGAAAAGTGGAATTTGCTTGCGAGAGCGTCGTGTCTTTTCTATCCCTCCTGGGATGAAGGGTTTGGTTTGCCTTTGTTGGAGGCGATGGCCGTAGGCACACCGGTGATCGCGTCTAATCGCGGCGCGCTCCCAGAAGTCGGTGGCGACGCGGCCGTGTATGTGGATCCTGATGATGTTGAAGCGATGAGCTTTGCGCTCACGCAGTGTCTGCTTATCCCTGAGGGCGTACGCGAGATCCGTGAGCTGGGGATTAAACGTGCCGCAGAGTTTAGCTGGGAACGCGCGGGGCGGGAGACGATGAAGATACTCGAGGAGGTTGGGAAGCAACCAAAAAGCTGATCACTCCGATCAGCTTTTTTGTTTTTATGTTTACCGGTTTTTCCCTTTTTTTGGCCAGCCTATCAAGAGGAGCAAGGCAAGTGGTGCGCCCCAGTTGGCCCAGCGTTCGACGAAGTCCCAGAACGGATCAGGTCCGATCGGCCAGCGCAGGAGGGCCGTCCACAATCCCCAGATCGCCATCCACAGTACGAGCGCTCGCACCGGACGCAACAAGACGTGAATCGCCAAGAGGAGATCGACGATCCCCACGACCAACAGGATGTTCACCATCGTCTGTTCATCGGTGATACCAAACGGCGTGAAGTATTTAAACCAACCTTCTTTGCCTTGCAGAGCAAACGCGCCGTGGCCGATAAATTCGCCAGCCACCGCTATGCGCAGAACCCACTCGGCGGTCGTTGACGGTCGGGAAAAGAGTTTCATAATGTGTGTTTAGAGTTTCGTTTGCAAGTACGCGATGAGGACGATCTGCGCCATGATGGCGTAGTAGAGCGGCACATCACCTTTGCGTTTAACAAAGTAGTCGTGGAAGAGAAAGTGAAGCGTGTTGAACCAGCGCAGAAGCCGAGTCTTGGTGACCTCGTAGATGCCGACGAGTAAATCTGGCAGGACGCCTCCGGCGATCCCCCACGAGTACGCCCGCATGGATTCGATATCGCGCGTGTTTGCCAAGAGCAGGACGAAGAAGATCGCGAAGACCGCATCAACCATCACATAGGCCAAGGCCTGCTTGCGTCGGCGTTTGTGGATTTTGTAGTTGTCCGCAATTCCCGTATCTCCGTGGGGGATCATGTCGATCAAGAAATGTGAAATGAACCCGAAAATAAAAGCAAGCAACGGGCTACCTGTTGCGTGTCCAATGACTGCCCCAAGGGTCGCGTGGGTCGTGAGAGTCATAACGTACTAGAAGTGTAGCATTTTCTTGACTCATCCGACAAACTCCTCTATCCTAGCGCTCGCGGGGTAGAGCAGCCTGGCAGCTCGCTTGGCTCGATTCGATCGGATGCAACGAAACCAACGTAGATGGCATCTGATATCGCAATGGGCTGTCCGACCAGAAACGGTCGGATGAATCCTATCAAATTCGGGGAAGCCTCCTATGGTGGTAATCCCGAGCTAAGCCTTTCTTACATAAGAGAGGAAAGTGTAGAGACTTGATGGTAGGGTCCGTCCTTCACAATGAAGACGGACAAGGGAAAGTCCAGACTACAAACTCTGATGAAATTCAGAGGCAGTGAAAACTGTAGTGGTAAGCATAACCAAGAGGTCACCGGTTCAAATCCGGTCCCCGCAACCAAAAACACTCGTGATCACTCACGAGTGTTTTTGTTGGTAGCTGGGGTGGGAGTTGAACCCACGACCTCGGGCTTATGAGTCCCACGCTCTAACCAACTGAGCTACCCAGCCATCTGGTACCTGACAAGAAGATTCAAAAAAGATGAGATGCGATGTGCTGTAGGGAGGAAAGCTCGCGAGACGTAGGTAATCCTACGACGAACGAGTTTCCGACCGAAGCACGAGCAGATCGCTTTTTTGAGGCTTCTTGGTGCCGCGGGAGGGAATCGAACCCTCACATGGTTGCCCATACAGGATTTTGAGTCCTGCGCGTCTACCAATTCCGCCACCGCGGCAAACACCTTTCGATCAATGGGCGACGAAAGAATATCAAAAAGAATTCCGACTGTCTAGCATGAGTTTGGTACTGCTTATTCGTTTTTCAGACCCGCCAATCCGCCGAGGATCGCGCCCACGAGGGTGCCAAACCCCATCCCCATGAACGGGGCGAGCATGTCTGGTCCTTCTCCATCAAACGGAAGAAGGATGATGCTGATGAACTTAATGGCGAGTCCAAGGATCAGACCCGCGATCAGTCCTGCGACCGCGCCGCCCACGGCGTCGCGAAGCACGTTAAGGAGCGATGATGATTTTGTCATACACAGATAGGATACTTCTTTTTTGTCGAAGAGTGAAACAATAATTTTCCACAAAGAGAAAATCCCCCTTCGCGTGAAGCTTCGGGGGACAGGCCGCCTGGGGCGGTCGTGGTGAGATGTCAAGCGACTTCGTCGATCTTGGCGAAGGCCTTGAGCGTGGGAGGCGTGCGCGGGAGCTTCAGCCTGGCGACGGCTTCCTCCAGATCGCCGGGGATGTAGCGCAGAACCACTTCCGTCCTGTCGTCACCGGCGATCACGAAGACCTTCCAGTACTCGGCCGTGCGACGGTAGACGAGCAGACCTTCGCTCTCGCCGTTCGTTCCCGTCTTGCCGACATGAGCCTCCTGTCGGATCGTGATGAGGAGGTCTCGGGCGTTGCGGAAGGTGAGGCGAGCCTGTTCACGCAGTTCGCCGTGGACGACGAAGTGAATGAAGCAAGCGCGACGGTAGTTGACCGTGAGGACGATGCCCTCGACGTTCTCGTGGCGAGCGTCCGCCGTGATCGTTCTCAACTGCTCGTGTGAATTCATGCGTGCTTCTCCGTGGCCCAGTTCACACGATGAGAGGTCTCTTGTCAATAAATTCCTATGCGCACTCAGATGTCTGCGGTATAATAGTCTCACTCCTTATGGCGCACATTATTTCCGTGGTTAATCAAAAAGGAGGTGTGGGGAAAACAACGACGGCTTTGAATTTGGCCGCGTTTTTAGCTTCTGCCGGAAAGTTCATTCTGCTCGTCGACTTGGATCCACAAGCCAACGCGACTTCCGGAGTGGGTATCGACCACAAGACGCTACCGGCTGGCGTGTACGAGGGACTCGTGGGCACTCACTCCATGCGCAACCTCATTCACCCCACCGATCATGAGGGCTTAAGCATCTTGCCGGCAACGCAAGCCCTTGCTGGCGCCAGCGTCGAGTTGGTCAATGCAGAGGAACGAGAGCATTTTCTACGCAAGGCGCTTCTGGAAGTCCGCAACGATTACGATTACATCTTCATCGATAACCCGCCCTCCCTAGGCATGCTCACGATCAACGGCCTTGTGGCGGCCGACTCCGTGTTGATTCCAGTGCAGGCTGAGTACTTCGCCCTCGAAGGTCTCTCACAGCTTCTCAACACCGTGAACCTCGTGCGCGACAATCTCAAACCAGACCTGGAGGTGATGGGAGCGGTCATCACGATGTACGACGGTCGCACGCGACTCTCCAAAGAAGTCCTCGAGGAACTCTATCGCTACTTCCCGGACAAGATTTTTCGTTCAGTCATTCCACGCTCTATTCGGTTGGCGGAGGCACCGAGTTTTGGGAAAACGATTTTGGGCTATGACCCGGCATCCAAGGCGGCCAAGGCGTACGAACGTCTGGCACGCGAATTTTTACTCCGCGAGGAGGGACGTATTTAACGTATGGTACATTCAGCACTAGGAAGAGGGCTTGGTTCCCTGATTCCGCAAAAACAAAGCATCACCGAGCAGGTGATCCCGCAGGCGCGCACACAGGTTCTTGAAGTCCCGGTCGGTGACATTGTGGAAAACCCACGTCAGCCGCGTCACCACTTTTCGCCGGCAGAGCTCGAGGATCTTATTGCGTCGATAAAAGAGCATGGCATTTTGCAGCCGCTCGTGGCGACTCGAGCCGGCAACAAGTACGAGCTGATCGCCGGAGAGCGTCGACTGCGAGCTTCTCGCACGCTGGGTCTGAAGACGGTTCCCGTGATCGTCCGTGACGCCAACGAGCAACAAAAACTCGAGCTCGCGCTCATTGAGAACATCCAGCGTCAGGACCTCAACGCGTTTGAAGAGGCGCTCGCCTACAAGGCGTTGGTGGACGAGTTCAACCTCACGCAAGAGGAAGTTGGCAAGCGGGTAGGGAAGAGCCGCTCCAACGTCGCCAACATCCTGCGTCTGCTTGAACTCCCGGAAGAGATGCTTTACGCCCTACGCGACGGAAAGATCACGAAGTCACACGCCCGCACGCTCCTGGCCGAGTCCAACGACGTGAAACGGGAAGCGCTCTTTGAGGCAATGTTGAATGGTGGCGTGAGTGTGCGCGAGGCAGAAGCTCGGGTGGTCACCGCTCCACGGAAGTCTTCCTCGAAGGCCTCATCAAAGAAAGATCCCAATCTTCTTGCACACGAAAAACGTTTACGCGAGATTCTCGGCACAAAAGTCGAGATCAAAGAGTCCGGCGGAAAGGGAAATATCTCGATCGCATTTTACTCGAGGGATGAACTCCTCGACCTCCTGGATCGATTATCAGGATTTTAAAAACAGGCTCAGCCTGTTTTTCCTATGACGACGCGCTTTTCATCAAGATCGGTTCTCATGTTCATCCTCGTACCCATGCTGTTGTTTCAGTTGACCGGTGCGAGTCTGTACTTCGTTGCGCTTCCAGGATATTCCTCGTTTCTCTATCCGGCGACGAAAATTCTCATGCTTGCCTGGCCGCTTGGATGGTATCTCGCAGGATTTCGCCCTGCCGTTTATAAAGGTTCAAAAAAGAATTGGGTTCTTTTTGGTCTTTGTTCGGGAATTCTTTTCTCCACGATCATTATTCTCACGTTCTTTCTGTTCGAGCCTTTCTTCCGCTCTTTCGTTCCAGCGCTCCAGGGGGTTGCAGAGACATTCGGTATCTTGAGTTGGTACATCCCATTCGCCATTTTTCTCTCAGTCTTTCATTCTCTTTTTGAGGAGCTCTATTGGCGATGGTTTGTCTTTGGTGGCTTGAGGTTGCTCATGAAGACGAACACCGCGATCGCGCTTGGGTCACTGGCATTTTCGGCTCATCATGTTGTGATCTTGTGGCAGTTTTTTCCGCCCGTGATCGCCCTGCTCTTTGGGCTCACGATTGCGATCGCTGGTGCCTGTTGGTGCCTATTGTATCAAAAAACCAACTCGCTTGTCACGAGTTGGTTGAGTCACATTCTTGTCGACGCGACGATCCTGACGATTGGATACGTGCTTCTTTTTTGAGATCCCTCGACAAGCTCGGGATGACGCGACGTGGTCGTGTCATTTCTTCGCCTTCTCCCTTCCTTTCAACACTTCCGCGAACCAGCCTTTCACCGTGTGACGGGTTGAGTCTTTGATTTTATTGCGCGCATGGCGGGTCTTGGCGAACTTGAGCCAGTCAGGGTTGGGGCCGCGGCGATTTTTGTCGGTGATGACCTCGACGATATCGCCAGACAGCAATGTGGTATCCAGGTTGCGCATGACCTCATTGACGCGCGCGGCCGTGCACTTGTTGCCGACCTCGGTGTGGATGGCGTAGGCAAAGTCAACGGGCGTGGCTCCTTCGGGGAGATCAATGACATCGCCCTGCGGCGTGAAGACAAAGATCCGGTCCTTGAAGACATCGATCTTCATGACCTCGAGTTGCTCCATGAAGTCTTTCTTACTCTGCAGTTCTTTTTGGATCTGCGCGAGTTCTTCCATCCAGCGCGTGTTGCGCACAGGTTTGTTGGAACCTTCCTTGTAGCGCCAGTGGGAGGCGATACCGTATTCGGCCAGCTCGTGCATCTCGAGCGTTCGGATTTGAAACTCGACAATCTCGCCGTTTTCGGTGAATACGGTCGTGTGGAGCGACTGGTAGCCGTTTGGTTTGGGTTGGGCGATGTAGTCCTTGATACGACCAGGGACAGGACGCCAGTGTTGATGCAGAAGTCCCAAGGCCATGTAGCACTCCTCAACGTCGCTGACGATGATACGCACGGCGATGAGGTCGTAAATTTTACTCAGGTCGCCCTGGTACTTGTTGAGTTTTTTGTAGAGACTGTAGAGACGTTTGATGCGGCCGTGCACCTGGAAGTCTTCAATCGATGTTCCAGCGAGGAGCTTCTCGACCGAATCGATGATGCGGCTGACATAGGCGCCCTTCTCGCGGACTTTCACGTTCATGATACTTTTCATGCGCTCAAACTCTTTTGGTTGGAGATAGGCGAACGACCCATCTTCGAGTTCCCCCTTGAATTCGCTCATGCCTAATCGTCCAGCGATCGGCGCGTAAATCTCCAACGACTCGCGAGCGATGCGTTCCTGTTTGTGTTTAGGCTGACCGTAGAGAGTTTCCAGGTTGTGGAGTCGGTCGGCAAATTTCATGAAGACGACGCGCACGTCGCTGGCCATCGCCAAAAACATCTTGCGCATATTCTCGGCGTAGCGTTCGGCTCCTCGATACTTGATCCCATGCTTGAGCTTGGTCACCGCTTCGACCAGCCCCGCAATGTCTTCTCCAAATTGTGCCTTGAGGTCTTCGATCGTCACGGGAGAGTCCTCGACGACGTCATGAAGGAGCCCGGCTGTCACGACGTTGAGGTGGAGACCCATGTCTGCCAGGCGATACGCAACCGCAAGGGGATGGCTGATGACGGGATGCCCCGTGAGCCGCACCTCGCCTGCGTGTGCCTGATCTGCCAACGCAAAAGCCCGCCGTAACGTTTCGAGATCCGGGTTCTTGTACGTCTTTTGGACGAGCCGTTCGAGCTCGTCGTAGGTGCGTGGGAGTTCACTCATGAGATGCACGATACCTCACAGACCGGGCCGCCGTAAAGGGAGAATCGCGTTGACGAAAGCGGATTTTCGTGCTACATTTTGAGCAATTCAATCATCAACTATGGCAACAGAATCACGAGAACGGGGAACAGAAGGATCGCGTGAAGGTCGTCGCGAGCGACGAGGACGCCGCGATCGATTAAGAGAAGTCGCGCCACCCGTAGACAGAGGTATCGCCACAACGGACACAGCGGCCATCGAGGCGGCTCGTGCTCGCGCTCTTGCGGCGGGTGTGACAGCACGAGAAGAGAAGAAGGAGGAAGAAAAACCCGTTTTCAGCTTTGCGACTCGAGCCAAAGATATAGCTGTGGGGGTTGGAAAAGGAGGGCTTCAGGTCATGGGCGGATCTCTGGTTGCTTTTACGTATCTTGGATATCAAACCAGTCGTCCTGTGTTATTCACCGCGGCGCATGCGTTGGACTGGATCGGACAAAAGATGAACAGCTGGGCTGATAAGCTCATCGACAAGAAATTCCCGATTCTCCGTTGGCTTGTGAACCCATTAGTGTCGTTGATTGATAAGTCCGCCAAGTCGCTCGGGATCGACAAGACGCTCGTCGAGCATTTGAAGAAGAACGCGGAGGATCGGAAGAAGCTCGCGAAGAAGGTATTTGAGGATTATAACAAAGCACAGAAAGCTGCCGAGAAGAAAGTGGACGATGCGGCGAAGAAGAAGACTCGACAAAAGAAACTCAAGGAGGTGTTGGGCGAGGATGTAGCCGCGGCGCTTGAAGGGGAGTTCGAAGATTTAGAAAACGCAGAAGCGGCAAAAGCAGAACCAGCTCCAGCCGCGGCACCGGCCGAAGCGGCTAAGGCCGCATAAAAATAAAACGCCCTTCGACAAGCTCAGGGCGTTTTACTTTTTCTTGGATCTGAATTTTGACTTTCCGTTCTTTGCTTCCATCGCCCGTTTTTTTCCCAGGATCTCGATGGCAGATTCGCGAGTGACTTCGGCCGGGTCGCGTTTCTTCCCAAGCGACGCATTTGTGGTTCCGTCGGTGAGGTAGGGACCGAAGCGGCCATGTTTGAGCAGGATCGCTCCGCCGCTCACCGGATCATTGCCGAATTCGGCAATGGGTGTGGCCATTTTCTTTTTGAGCTCGGCAGATTCCTTCAGAAGTGTTCGCGCCGTTGCCTCATCGATGGTCAGGGGATCCAGTGGCTCCTTGATGCTCGCGTACACGTCGCCGACTTTCACATACGGACCAAACCGTCCGACGGCCGCGACGATTTTTTCGCCGTTCTCGCTGACGCCGACGTCGCGGGGAAGGGAGAGACAGGCGAGGGCCTGCTCAAGCGTCACGGACTCGACGTTCATGCCTTTGAGGAGTGAGGCGCTCTTAGGTTTTGGTTTGCCGGCTTTTTTGTCCTCCTTTGTGTACTCACCCACCTGGACGAATCCGCCGAAGCGACCCGTTTTGAGAGTGATGGGGAGTCCGCTCTCTGGATCCGTGCCCAGCACTCGGTCGGGCATGATGTCGGCTCGATCGAGTTCCTTTGTCTTGGCTTCCAAATTTTGATGGAACGGGCCGTAGAATGCCTCCAGCGTCGGAACCCATTCGACTTTTCCTTCCGCGATCTCATCGAGCGTATTCTCCATCGTCGCGGTGAACTCATAGCCGACGATCTGCGGGAAGTGGTTCACCAGGACGTCGTTGACAATAAGAGCGATGTCCGTGGGCGCGAGTTTCTTGTTCTCGTCACGCTCCACATAGCCGCGATCGATGATCGTGGAGATTGTCGGGGCGTAGGTGGATGGGCGACCGATGCCGAATTCCTCGAGGGCTTTGACCAGAGTTGCGTCTGAATAGCGTGCGGGTGGCTCAGTAAAATGTTGGTTGGGGATGATTGATTTGGTATCGACGGTGTCTCCCTTGGCGAGCTCGGGAAGAATTTTTTCTTTCGCCGACTGGTAGACTTTCATGAAGCCCGGGAACGCGACCGAGGAGCCGGATGCACGGAATACAGCAACCTCCCTCCCACCCCCCCTAGCCCCCCCTCGGGCAGGGGGGGAGACCTCAATGTCCACCGTGGTGCGGTTGAGTTGCGCGCTTGGGAGCTGGGAGGCGACGGTGCGGCTCCAGATGAGATTGTAGAGTTTCCAGGCGCGTGGCTCCAGGGTGGAGCGCAACGAATCCGGAGTCGCCGTGACCTCTGTTGGGCGGATCGCTTCGTGCGCCTCCTGCGCGCCTTTTTTGTTTGTCTTGAATCGTCGTGCGCCTTCGGCATACTTTTCGCCGAAGGTCGTGCGAATGTAGGCCTGCGCTTCGTCGAGGAATTTCTCCGCCAGGTTCATCGAGTCGGTACGCATGTAGGTGATGCGGCCGGTTTCGTAGAGCTCCTGCGCGAGTCGCATCGTTTGTTTGGAACTGAATCCCAATTTGGTGTTGCCGTCGATCTGGAGGGTCGACGTGGTGAGCGGTGTCGGCGGCGCTTTCTTCACGAGCTTTTTCTCGACGGCCATGACCGTTGCTGGAGCACCCTCGAGTTTTTCGACGAGCCTCTTCGCATCGCCCTGTGTCTTGATTTCGAGCTTGTCGACTTTTTTCCCGTCAGCCTCAATAAGCTTCGCAGGGAAGGTCACGTTGGATTTTTCGAATTCGGCGTCGACGGTCCAGTACTCCTCGATGTTGAACGCCCGGCGCTCGCGTTCGCGCTCGACAATGAGCCGCATGGCGACTGACTGCACACGTCCCGCCGAGAGACCATAGCGGATTTTTTGCCACAGGAACGGAGAGAGCTCATAGCCGACCAAACGATCCAGAATGCGGCGCGCCTGCTGGGCGTTCACCAGATTCTGGTCGATGTCGCGTGGGTGTGCCACAGCGTCCTCAACGGCCGCGCGGGTAATTTCATGAAACGTAATGCGGCGGGTGTTTTCTGGTTTGAGCTTGAGCGCCTCCTGAATGTGCCAGGCGATCGCCTCTCCTTCACGGTCTTCGTCCGTCGCTAGGTAGATCATGTCCGCGTTCTTTGCCGCGGCTTTGAGTTCTGTCACGGCTTTCTTGCTCTTGGTGGGAATCGTGTACGTGGGGGCGAAATGGTTCTCCAAATCCACGCCAAGTTTGCTCTTGGGCAGATCGCGGATGTGACCAAAAGAGGAAAGGACTTTGTAGTCCTGCCCGAGGTATTTTGAAATGGTTTTTGCCTTCGTCGGTGACTCGACGATGAGTAGATGGTGCGACATGGCTTCCATTAGTAAGGGTTTGTAGAAAATCCGTCAAGCGTGACGCGTATAAAATTGTCCTCCCTCGTGACGGATTCCGCCTTTCATTTCCATGAGCGTGAGCGTGCTCAAGAGTTTGGGCGTGGGCAGATGTGTGGAGCGGATCAGCTCGTCGACGTGAAGTGGCGTGCGCGACAGGCGCGACCAGATGAGTGTTTCTTCTTCGTTGACCGGTTGGTAGGACGCGACAGGTTCGGGCATCGGTTCAATGCCAAAGATGTCCTCGGGTTTGGTCACGGGCGTGGCGCCATTTTTGATGAGCTCGTGAGGGCCTTCTGAAAGCAGAGAATGGATGGATCCTGGAACCGCGTACACATCCCGGTTGGAGTCCATGGCTGAACGGGCGGTGATGAGCGAACCCGACTTGATTGCGGCTTCTACGACCAGCGTGCCGTGACAGAGTCCCGCGATGATACGGTTGCGAATCGGAAAGTGTTGTGTGAGCGGGGCGGTATGCAGAGGAAACTCAGAGATCAGAGCGCCACCCTGTGCAAGAATCCGCGAGGCCAGTGCCCGGTTATGGGAGGGGTAGATACTCTCAGGATCCACACCGCTTCCCAAGACGGCGATCGTCGTCCCGTCCGCGCGCAGAGCCGCGTCGTGCGCGGTCGCGTCGATGCCGTACGCCAAGCCACTCACGATGACCACACCCGCGCGCGCCACCGGCTCGATCAGTTCGTCGACGACGCGCAGGCCGTACTTGGACGCTTTGCGCGAACCCACCACGGCGAGATGTTTGCGGTTGGGGTCTGGCAGGACACCGCGCACAAACAGGACCGCCGGTGGATCGTAAATTTCTTTGAGGAGCGGTGGATAGATGGCGTCTTGAATGGTGACCAGCCGAACCCCATGGACCTCAAGCTCGCGAGAGAGTTCCTCCGGATTGATGTGGATACGTTCTTGTAAAAAACGGCTGGCGATCTCCGGTTCGATCCCGGCTTCGACAAGCTCCACCGCGCTCGCCCCAAATGCGCGCTCCATCGTTGGAAAGCGACGTGCAAGCCGTGAGAGCCGCACAGCTCCGAAGGGCCGGAACTGGGCAAGTGCGACCCAATATGGTCGGTCGGCCTCGGTCATACAAGTTTTTCAATCGCCGAGTCGATGGCGGATGGGATCTGCTTTTGTTCGTCTGCGGTCCATTTTGCGAGAACGAATTCGTCCAGTGGGATATCTGGATGCGTGGGCCGGCCAATGCCGACACGAACGCGAGAAACACTCGAGCCTTTGGGAAGGGTTGAGAGAATTGATTCCATGCCCCGATGTCCGGCGCTACTCCCGCTCGCCTTCTCGCGCACATCGCCAAAGGGGAGGTCGGCATCATCGTAGACCACGACCACTTCCTCCAGTTTCACCGGATACTTCGAGAGAACGGCCGACAGCGACCGGCCGCTGACG
The DNA here is from genome assembly GCA_038065075.1 of Patescibacteria group bacterium. Taxonomy (GTDB): domain Bacteria; phylum Patescibacteriota; class Patescibacteriia; order UBA9934; family GWF2-40-263; genus UBA12478. The sequence goes on along the minus strand of JBBTRQ010000001.1, from coordinate 31,026 downwards.
TTCATAAAGGTTTGGGGCTTCACGAGGAGAACACGTTGTTCGTCGATCAGGACTTCCGCGATCTCTGCCTCGAGCGAACGCTTGTTCGCAAATTCGCCACCATATCGGCGAGCCAACTCATCGACAACCAAGAACCCGACGTTGTGTCGTGTCCCAACGTATTCTTTTCCCGGGTTGCCAAGGCCGAAGATGGCTTTCATAGAGTGGTTTGACTTTTTCACTATGATCGTTTATCTTTAAGCTATCACCACGAAAGAGACCCTTGTACGGATACGTCCGTACCGGGGGCTCTTTTATTTTTATTTACAGATTGACACAACGCCTCTTGTTGGTAAACTATCATATATGAGGATCGTATTTTCCGATCATGCGAAGCAACAGATGAAGGAGCGTTGCTTATCTGAGGCGTCGATACGACTCGTCATCCGACAGCCAGAGGTTCTTCACCGGCAGAGCAAAGATCGGTTCCGTGCCATCGGGTATCTCCCAGAAACGAGAAACCGCTACGTGTTGATCGTCGTCTATGATGTCATATCGGGCAGACGAATGGAAGTTGTGACGGCCTTTGTCTCTTCTAAAGTAAAAAAATACTTATGAGATTCCACTACGACGACAAGAAAGATGCTCTCTATATCCGCTTCGACGAGAGTGTCTACAAGGAAAGCGATGAGGTCGAAGAGGGGATTGTCTTTGATTACAACAGCAAAAAGAAATTGGTCGGCATCGAGATTCTCGATGCCTCCCGACGTCTCACTTCCTCTGTGTGTGCGTCCTTGAAACGAAACGAGTTGCCTATTTCGGTTCGAGCCTAAATCAAAAGTAGCCGTGCGTGGCTACTTTTGAGTTTGCTTGTTACTTCGATACCGATGTCGCGATGCGGATGTTGATGCGTAGTGGAGTTCCCACGAGGTTGAACCTCTCGCGCAGACGGTTCTCCAGAAATCGGATGTAGGCCACAGACAAGGCGTCCGTGCGCTTGGCTTTCATGATGAGATCAAACTCCGGCGGCTCGCTTCGGGTCTGCTTGAATCCCAGAAGTTTGGGGACGCTTTGCCCCGCGCCTTTCATTGGCGCGTGTCGCGTCTGCGCTTCCTTGAGAAAGCCCGCGAGGTCTTGGTCTGAAATCTTCATCGAGCGATTACCGACGACGCGGTCGATCTCGTCGAACAACGTTTGCACGCGTTGCTTGGTGAGCGCGGAGACGAATAAGACCGGTGCCCACGCGAGGAAGGGGATGGTGCCGGCGATATACTCGCGGTACTCATTCATCGTGTTCGTCTTTTTGTCTTCCACCAAGTCCCATTTGTTGACGACGACGATCACCGCTGAACCTGAAGTTTTCAAAAACCCTGCGAGCGTTTTTTCTTGCGCCCCAAGCGGTTGGCTCGCGTCGACCACGAGGATGGTCACATCGGCAATTTTGACGATGTACTCATTGCGACGCACCGCTTCACGCTCCAGTCCACCCGACTTGTTGACCTTACCTTGCTTGCGCATGCCGGCGGTGTCGATGAAGATGTAGCGCTTGTCCCCGCGCGTGAGCAACATGTCGTTTGGTTCGCGTGTGGTGTGGGCAACCGAGCTGGTGATAAAACGTTCCTCGCCAATGATCGCATTGAGGAGTGTGGACTTACCGACGTTTGGTTTGCCGATGACGGCCACCTTGATCCCTTCGGTTTCGCGAGGATCTGTGGCGGGTTTTCCCATCGCTTCGAGTTTTTCGTACACCTGATCGAGTAAGTCCCCAATCCCCATTCCGCGGATGGCGGAAATAGCCATAGGTTCAGAGAGTCCCTGGAATCTCCACTCAGCGTTTTCCACGCTCAACCGATCCGCGACCTTCTCGGCCTTGTTGGCGACAACGATCACAGGTTTACCGGATTTTCGAAGGGTGGAGGCGAGCATTTTTTCCTGGGGCATCGCGCCAACTTTTGCATCGACAATAAACAAGAGGAGATCCGCGCGTTCGATCGCATATTGTGCCTGCTTCAAAATGTTGGCTTCGATCTCGTCGCCCATGTTCACGTCCATTCCACCCGTGTCGACAAGCCGAATCACACGCCCACGCCAGAGACAATCGCCCTCATTGCGGTCGCGGGTGGTGCCGGCGACAGGCGAAACCAGCGCCTTTTGGGTTTCAAGGAGTCGGTTGAACAAGGTGGATTTTCCGACGTTCGTTCTTCCAACGAGCGCGACGACGGGAGGATGGGTATTCATGAAAAAAGGTTAGTATCGTGCCAGGCCGCTCGCAGACTCTCCCAGAATGACCAAAAAGTCAATGTTTTCTTGGGTGGCTAATCGTTCGTAATCGTCCGAAGAGAATGCAATTTCCTGTGGCACGACGTCGCCGGAAAGCATCCAACCGGTTGCCGACAAGGTCACGTCCGCCTGCAGGTAGTCACGCAAGGCCTTGAGTTCATCTGAGCGCTGGCCGTTGGTGAGATCGTAGATGACCGTATGGGCATAGTCGCGGCTCACGGCGTTGCCGACCTTCACCACGTCAAATCCCTGGCCGTCCAACAGTTGCGAGGTGGTGAACGCCAGTCCCGTGATGTTTGTGCCGTTTTGGATTTCTACTTTCACGAATTTCGGTTTCTGTTCAGGGGCATCAGCAAACTGGGTGTTGAGTTCTGAGTCCGGCGTGAAAATATGTTCAGCGATGTTTTGAATCGGTTCCCAATCGTCGTTCTTGGGGAGGAGCACATACGCGCCGTTGAGAACCGTCGCGTACAACGGGGAAGCGTCGGACGCGTCGATGACATGGTTGGTGATTTCCGAAGCGCTCACGTTTTTGAACTCACCCGCCAGTCGAACAATCTCCCACACGTCCAGGTTGGTCGAGATGTTGGCTTTCAGCGTGTCCATCATCTTGGAGATGCGTGAGGGGTTCAAAAAGGTCGAGGCCGACAGCACTTTGTCTTTTACGGCGAGGATGATTTTTTGTTGGCGCTTACTGCGAGCAAAGTCCGAGCCATCACCGCTGTTCCCATGTCGTGAGCGGGCGAACTTGAGCGCGGTTCTTCCATCCATGTGCGTCCAGCCCTCATAAAAGGTGATGGACTCAAAGCGGCAGGAATAGTCCGGCACTACCTCGGGGAGATTTTCTTCATCGAGGGCTTCTTCGAGGATTTCTTCCTCTTCGTCGATCGCGAGAATCTGCGCGAGCTCGGTGGGTTCTTCCTGCGACTCGCGCAGGCTAAAGCCTGCGGCTACCTCTGTCGTTTCTGGGTCAGATTCGACCAAGAGGTCGGATGTTTCGGACGGTTCGTCACCGCACTCGTCGTATTCTTTTCCTTCAATCGGATAGTTTGAATCGGTGAATCCGTTTTCGATGTACACATCCACGCCGCCGATGGCGTCCACAAATTCTTCAAAGCCCTTAAAGTCTATGCGGAGGTAATAGTTGATCTCTTCGTCCAAGACGTCCCCGATGACTTGCGAGGCGAGTTCAGGCCCCGAACCCGGATTGTCCATCTCGCCGTAGGCATTGGCATGGTTCACTTTGCGATACCCATAATTAGGGATGGGAACCGTCATGTCGCGGGGGAGCGACATCATCGCGACCGCGCCGTCGGAAGGACGAAAACTCGTAAAGATAATGGTGTCAGTCAGTTGCGGACCGTCGTGTCCCTCACCTCCGATGCCCAGGAGAAGGAAATTCACGCGGTCTTCTTCCTCACCTTCAAGGTCCCGGTCTCCCGAAGATACAAGATGCTTGATGGCTGAGAAAAGAGAAAAGTCAGGGAAGGAGCCGGAGCTTTCGGAGGTCGAGCTTACTTGAGAGGAGAAGATGATGCCGACCGCCGCTAACACCGCTAACGTGATAAACAACCGGCGACCAAAAAAAAGCGCGGGCGATCGTTTCGTCGCTCGCGGGGTGTGATGCCGTTTGAGTAAATTGACGCGTGGCTTCTCGACCATAGTTCCTGGTTCATTCTAACGATTCTACCCGCTCTTGAAAAGGGGTGCACACCGTGTTACTCTGTCGCTCGCATATATGGATGTTTAGCTCAGCTGGTTAGAGCGCTGTCCTCACACGACAGAGGTCGGAGGTTCGAGTCCTCCAACATCCACCATCTGATCGACTCAACAAAACCGGACAGATCCCTTGTTCGGTTTTTGCTATGCACGATGCATTGACGTACGCGAGAATTTATGTGAATGTGTGATCGGAAAGTTCCTTACATAAGGAGAGTGCATCATGACTGGAAACAATGAAGAAGGACGCAAAGGAGCGCTCCCGGTTCTTCGGGATCAGAGCGATCTTCCTGTGAAGACGGCGGCGCCGGTGAACTCGCCCAAGCGCATCAAGCTCCCACCTCCGATGGCCGCGGCGATGAAGAAGCCCTGGGTTCGGGTGCTCGCGGTGGTTCTGGGCATCCCGCTTGCGTTGATGCTCATGAAAGTGATCCTTCCGATTCTGGCGGGCATGCTCATCGCGGTTGTCGTTGTGGGCTTGGCGGCTTTCAAGCTGTCCGAGAAGAGCCGTTCGAAATCCGAGCCAGTCGACTTCGAAAAGCTGCACGGATTCAAGATCCACACCGGCAAGTTCGTTCGCCCGGCGGACTTCACATGGGTGAGGCTCCTACAGCCCAATGAGGAGCTCGTGTGTATAAACCGTTTCATGGCTCGCAGGGGTAGCGATCGCGGCTGGATTACGGCCAGCAACGATTCTGCGCTCCAGCGCGGGAGATTCAGCACAGGGTTTCCCTACTTGGGCGAGCCTGTGGCTATCATCAATACATCGGATCAAGAGTTCGATGTGACGGTGCATCTCAACCCGGGCGGGGAAAGGATGGAGGCGCAGTTGCGCGTGGTGGCGGGAGTCATGGTGGATGACCAGCGGCACGTGACGCCGCAGACGGCACGGCTTGTGCTCACCGAGCTCAACATGGAGGCCGAGGCCGCCATTCGCGGGCGGGTGCAGACCGTCGCGCAGCTGGCGTTGGGCGCTGCCGGCATTACCCGGTCGGTGGAGCTCACCCCGGCGCGATTTGGAGAGCTCAACAGGCTTATGGCGCAGGACGGCGGAGGTCTCCTGAATGAGCACATTCGGCAGATCGGGTTCGTTGCTCGATCCGTGGCCTGGCAGAGCGTCCGTTCAACCGTGGCGGAAGGACACTGCGCCGTCAAAGAGCTTTCGGGAGCCGGAGTGGATCCGACGCTTGCATTCCTAGGCAAGACGATTGCCGATGCGATCGGAGGGCGACGTCGAGGTTCCAACGAGAGCGGTAACCGGTAGACAAGATACGGAATTGTTCCCGTAAGGAGCTCACCATGAGCAACAACCAGGGAGACGACACCATCTATGGGTGCATTGGCCTCCTCGCCGTCTTGTGCGTTGTGGCCGTGGGCATTTTCGTGGTCGAAGCGGTTCGCGCGCTTGTCCACATCCTTATCGTGGCCGTTCAGATCTTGGTTGTGCTGGCCGTGTGTCTTGGAGGCGCCTTCCTGATCGCTTTCGTCTTGCGGATGTGTTTCTTCGGAATCCTCACCGCGTACGAGAGCTGGAAAGAGGCGCGTGATAAGAGATACCGTGATTGGCGACATGGTTCGCCCGTGGACGGCGCAATGGAAGAGGCAGTGCAGAACGCGCGGCGGCTGGAGCGGCAGTGCAAGGATCTGCGCTCGCTCCTTACGGAGCTGCAGCAGCGATACACAGCTCCGATGCCTACGCTCCAACTCGGCGAACACCAGAAGACGCTGGCGGCGGTGCAGGAGGGAATCGAATCCGCGGAAGAACATATACGCTTGTGGCACGAACGGCATGCCGTGCTCAAAATCCAGGCGGTGCTTCAGAGCGCTCTGCGCTCCGTGTCGCCCTGGCTTGGGGGCGCGCTGTTTGAGGACTACCCCGACGGCATAGAGAACTTGCGGCCCAAGAAGCCCGACAGTATCACCCAGGCGCTAAGGGAAACCGGAGAAGCTCTGAGGGTCATCGACGCGGCGCTTGTGTCGATGAAGAGGAATGAAGAGCAGATGGCGGCAGTACTGTCCGGAGCGTCCAGCGAGGCGCAGATGCATCTGCAGACGCTCCGGGAGCGTGCACAGGGGTTGCGTGATCGTCTTGCCACGCGTCTCATCGAGTGCCAGACGCATGAGGATCGCCAACGCGCGTTTGCGCTCATCGAACAGACTTCGACGGCTCGGCTGCAGGCCGGTGAACTCGATGCATTCTTCCCCAAGGACATCGAGCCCATCGCGATGGGCCTGCTCATGAGCGTTCCCCAGTGCGACGACTTGGATAGGAAGCTACGCGAACTTCGGCGCGACGTGACTCACAACGTCGCCGCGAATGCCGCCGACCATGAAATTGAGGCGACGACCCAGGCTCCTGGCGGCAACGTCCTCCCGCCGCGCAGACCCAGGACGACGCGCTGACGCTCACTTGAGCGTCTTTTTTTATCAGTTAGAGCGCCGTCCTCACACGACAGAGGTCAGAGGTTCGAGCCCTCTCACGCCCACCAAAAACACTCCACCTAGCATGGAGTGTTTTTCGTTCGAGGGTTTTTTATCGAACCTGTATCCCTGTCCGTTTGATTTCGTCAATGAGGATTCCACCGCGCTTGAATTGTTTGGCAGAAAAACCAACCGGCTCAATCCCCGCCATGACCTCGTCGACGGTGCGGTACCCAAGTAGCTGTTGGAGCGCCTTGAGTGGATCACGGAATGTCGGAGAGATAACACATACGTCAATATCAGAGTGCTTTGTCGCAGTGCCTTTCGCATGGGATCCGTAGACATAGACACTGCCGACAGGTAGCCTCATCTCTTTTTCCACACGGTTGGTATATCCCAGTACGAGCTCTTTTATCTGTTTCGGAACTTTTTTTGTAGCCATAGAAGTATGGAGTTGGTGTTGTCCAGATACGCCTTAGCCGTTTTTTTGTTGTCGTATCGTTTCGCGAATTGTTGCTGTTCGTCCGGATACCGTGCAGCGATATTGAATTTGAAAATGCCTTGTATAAAAAACCTCCCCGGGTGGGAAGGTGGCGATGGCTAGCTCGCCTTGCGTATGGCGTCGCGTGGCGTCAGTCGATAGCGGCGGGATCAAGCTGGCCGTCGAGATCGTCTTTGCAGCGGATCGCCAAGCTCCGCTGCGTTATGGTCGATCTGTTCGATGATCTGGATGAGCGCGAGCGTGGTGCGCGTCTTGGCCGCGTCCAAGTCGGCCGCGTCGAAGCCGGTCGCGTCCGGGTGTCTCTGAAGGAACTCCAGCGCCTCCAACACCCACTCCAGACCCTGTCGTTGCAGCGTCAGATTATGCGCGCGCAGGAAGACCTCCGGTCGGCGGCGAAACGCTCGTACCAGATCGATCTCGCCACGGCGTACCATGCCGCGCAGCGCAGACCAGCGATCGATTGCTTGTACCAGACCCATGAAGACCAGCAGGGCAAGGATCAGTGCCAGGAAGATCTCTCCCAGTTGCAGCATGACCATGACCCAGTCTTCGGCAATGGCGCTTCGGGTGTTTGGATCCATGAGAGGCATGCCGACCACCAGAGCCAGCATTATCAGTACCATGGCTCCCCACGGGCCCGGCGCGGACGCAAGCTCCCGAAGCGCACCAGGGATAGCCTTGAACGCATCGTGCGTCCGCTCGATCCATGGCCGTTCGAGCTTGGCCAGGCGTTCATCCAAGGCTTGCAGGCGTTCCCTGGACATCTGGTCCAGCAATCGAGCCACCGATGTCCGATTGTCGGTCATGAGAACCTCCAGTGTTCGAGTACCCATCCGGAGCTTATCAGATCATCCGGAAACTTCAAGGACTGGGGGCGCACACCGTGTTACTCTGTCGCTCGACCTCACGGGCGTGTAGCTCAGTTGGTTAGAGCGCTGTCCTCACACGACAGAGGTCAGAGGTTCGAGCCCTCTCACGCCCACCAAAAATCTCCAAGCTAGTCTTGGGGATTTTTGATATACTGATTTTATCCTATGACGACACAAACACGTTCCGTTACATTTGCAAAAGTATTCGTTGCCACAGCCGTTATCTTTTTTTTGGCGGTGGTGAGCGGATTTGCGGCCGTGTCAGGTGCCGCCCTTTTGAAAAAGCAAACGAAAGTGAAGGTGGCTCCTGTGCCCATAGTCTGTGGCCTGGGCTTACTCACCGCAGACTATATCGTGCGACCCACGCCCGTGAATCCGTTTGAATACGCGCTCCCGTCTTTGGCGTTTGCGGACGCGCAAGTCTACGGCGACCGCGATGGGGATGGAGTGATCAAGATTTGTTTGCGTGGAGGATCGTCGAGCGGCGGGGCGATTACGTACACGCAGACAGGAACAACGATCGACCTGGATCTTGCCCCATGGTCGACGTCATATGGCACGGGCACAGAACCCGTGTTGATTTTCTCGGATGCGGGTTCCCAATTGACTCATTGGGAAAATCCAAGCGCTACTCTGTTGCATCCGTACGATTCGTCAGCCGCGCCCACGTCGTTGCGCATGCTTACGATTCAGCGGATCGGATTCACCTCAGGTCCGCTTGCGATTGCCGCGAGCAACACATCGGTGAACCTTACTCTTGTGGGAGTACTCATGGATGGGCTTTCTTCAGTGAGCAGTGAAGCGGTCGGGGTGCTTGCCGCCTACTCAAGCCAACTTATTGTTCGTAACTCCACATTTTCCAATCTTCTTGGAAAAGCTTTTCTGCTTACGGGCGAGGTGCAGGCAACCTTTGAAAACAATACGTTCGATTCCAATGAGGCCAATCGAGGATCGGCCATTTCCTTGGCCGGTTCCGCGGTGGTTAGCGACGTCGGATCGACCTATAGCGGGAATGAAGCATCGACCGCGCCATATGGAGAGGGTGGAGGGGCGATCTATCTCTCGGAAGAGGCGGACTATAGCGGCCGCAATGTCGTTTTCACAGGCAACATTTCTCAACAGGCCGGAGGAGCCATATACGCGGACGGTAGTGACATTTCGATAGACCTCGCGAATGCGATATTTGAAAACAACCAGGCCGCGACCGGTGGCGGAGGAGCCATCTTTCACAATACAAATTACTTGGGATCTGGAAGTTTGAAAGTTCAAGATTCGACATTTTCGCAAAACTCCGCTCCATCTGGAACCGGTGGAGGTGTTTGGGTTTCAGGTGAGACAGTGGTTCGCGTGGCTCGCGCACAGTTTACGGACAATGCGGCCGCCACCGCCGGCGCTCTTTCCGCCGTCAACATTACCGACGTGCTCATCGAATCATCGCAGTTCCAGAGCAACGAAGCCGGCATAGGCGGAGCGTTGTTTGTCTCCGGTGGGAATGTAGATGTTGTCGAGTCGACGTTCACGCAAAATAGCGCTGGGCAAGATGGCGGTGCGATATACGTTTTGGATAATTCTGATGTGCTGGTTGAGGTGAACGTATTCACAGACAATTCCGCCCGTGCGAACGGCGGAGCCATTGCCGTCAATGCGAGTGACACAAGCGTCGTCATAGATGGATCCACATTCAACGGCAATCAAGCGGGCACGACGGGGTATGGATACGGCGGCGCGCTCTCTTGCGTAGATAATCAAGGTATTTCCGCGTTTGATGTGGGCACATCGAGTTTCGACGGAAACATGGCCGCGAGCGCCAATTGGGGCTTCGGTGGCGCGATTTCCGTTGATGGGTGCGACCTTTCTGTTGAGGATCATACGACCTTCACGAATAACGTCGCGGGAAACGCTGGCGGGGCGATCTGGGGATCGTCCAATAATTTGCCGGTGCAGGAAGTGGTTCTTGACATTGCCTCGGCATCCTTCATCGGGAACGAGGCGACCATGCAGGGCGGCGCTGTACGAACAGCTTCTCTTACACAGTCGTTTGTTGATGTCTTGTTTGAAGGGAATATCTCCGCTGAGGGTGGTGCGATGCTTTCGCTCGCTACCGATTCCGGCCTCAAAGAAGTTTCCTTTATAAACAATCTTTCACACGGCGCGCACGGAGCATTTCAGTTCAACTGGATGGGTGTGGCGGACACATCAACAAGCATGGTTGGGGTGACCGCGACGGGGAATTCGGCCATCACTCACGGCGTTGGGTCGATTCTCGGCGGGGAGTTCGAAGGTGAAGCGATGGACGTACGCGACAATAGCTCCCATTACGCCCCGGCCGGCATTTCGCTTCAACCGCAGAAGGGCATCATCCACAACGCCGTGTTTGCTCGCAACGTGGTTGGAACCAATCATCCAACCCTGCCAAGCGCGCTCAATGTCGATCCGCTGGAAGCCGGAACAGTCGAAGTCGACTACCTCACGTTTGCCGACAACAGCGGTACCATCGCGGCGATCACTGGGCCGGACTCATCCTTTGAGCATCTGATTGCTTCACACAACAACGACTTGCAAATGCAGGGATACGCGAGCTCCAGCTTGGACTACTCGTTGCTCTGGGCTGTTCCTCCGGGCGTGTCTGCAAACGGTGCGTGGGATCTCTTCGATAGCGGGGTCGGAAATATCGACGCAGAACCTCTCTACATCGGTGACGGCACGACAACCGACCCGACGCTCAGCACCGACATTCTTAACTTCGACTTCCATCTCCAACCGGGTTCACCGGGTGTCGACATCGATTCTTCTGAAACCGATGTCGACGGATCTCCGGCTGACGCTGGAGCCTATGGTGGATCATTGGGTAACTGGTAATTCATATGTCTGACTCTCTCTTGTTTGTTCTGGTTCTCATCTTGGTTGCGGCGGGAGGATTCTTCGTCTTCTTTCGCCGGCCTTCGTCCAAAAAGCCAGCTTCGTTTGGATCGTTTTCAAAGGATCTTACTCAGCTCGCTCGCGAGCATAAGCTGGAGTTGTTCTTTGGCCGTGAGGAAGAGATTGAACGCATGATCCACATCCTCATGCGCAAAACCAAGAACAATCCTTTGCTTATCGGACAGCCCGGTGTTGGGAAGTCCGCCATTGTCGAAGGGCTCGCCGGTCGTATAGCAAGCGGGGATGTTCCCGAGGGACTCAAGGATAAGCAGCTGCTCTCATTGGATTTGACTTCGATTGTTTCTGATACCAAGTATCGCGGTGAGATGGAGTCGCGGCTTCGTCGGATGTTAGCAGAACTTCAAGGCATGCAAGGTCGCGCGATCTTGTTCATCGACGAAGTGCATATGCTCGATCAGCTTTCGGGTGCCGAGGGATCGCTCAACGTGTCTGATGTTTTCAAGCCTGTGCTGGCTCGTGGGGAGGTTCAAGTTATTGGTGCGACAACCTGGGCGGAGTACGAGCGTACAATTCAAAAAGACCAACCGCTCGATCGTCGATTCCAGCCCGTGACGGTTGATGAACCGACCCCGCAGGAAGCGTTGGCTATGCTCAAGCATATTCGCCCAGCCTATGAGACGTTCCATAAGGTGAAGATTGAAGATGAAGCACTTGAAGAAGCGGTGCGGCTTTCGAATGAACGAATCAAAAATCGATTCCTTCCGGATAAGGCAATCGATGTAATGGATGAGGCGTCTGCCAAGGTGGCGATTGAATTTTCACGACGCGGGCACGGTGTCCCGCTAGGACTCGTGCACGCCGCGGCTAAGACATGCGAGGACTGTGTGACCGCCAGAGACATTCAGGAGGTTGTTGACGATTGGGTGGGGGATAAACAGTCGTGAGTATGCGTTGGGATCCTCCACGGATCGTGCTTTTGGTTGCCAGCGTGATTTTGAGCATGAACGTGGGTGTTGGAATGTGGTGGATAGGGGTGGTTGGAAGCCTCCTCTTTTTTGGTTGCGTTGTCGTCTTGATTGGCCGCGTGGCCGTTTTTGGGAGGGATGTTTGGGAGCGCCTTGTTGTTGGTTCCCTGGCCGTGTTTGGTACCTCGACGATTTTTTTGGTCGGGCTTTACCTCTCGGTTGGTCGTTTGGACGAGAGGATGATTCTGCTCACCCTCTGGCTCGTGACCATCGGATGTTTGCTCGTGGGGTCAGGTCGGGTTATGTGCTTTTTTCCGTGTCCGAGCATTGAACGCAATCAACCCTGGCTCTTCAGCGCCATCAGCCTTCTGGCAAGCCTGCTACTCATTAGCCTCATGGTCTTGGCGCGCACAGACATCCCTCTGGTGAGCCCGTGGAATCTGTTTGGTCCTGAGCCTTTTGTTCTGCTGTTCGTCGCGATCGTTTCGGCTATCCTTGCGGCACGCGAGCGGGATGATGATGTTCCGCTCATTGGATGGATGTTTGTGACATTCAGCGCATTGAGCGTTTCCGCGATCGTGTATGCCATCGGCTTTGGCTTTGATCCCTTCCTGCACCGCGCGGCTGAGGAGGCACTCGTGCAGACAGGAGTCGTCGAGCCCGTTCGACTCCTCTACAGCGGCCAGTACGTCATCGTCGCCGCGTTGCATCATCTGACTGGCTTGAGTGTGAAGCTCATCGACATCTGGCTCGTGCCGGTTGTGGAGAGCCTTTGGTTGCCAATCATGGCTACCCTTGGGTTCGAGCATGGGTGGGGACTTACACGACGCCAGGCCCGCATGTGGTGGATCGGGATCCTTGCGATTCCCTTCATGCTGGCGACATTCACCGTTCCGTTCACGGTCACGTATGTTCTATTCCTGGGTTTTATGGTGGCATATCCGTGGGTTGCTCGCGCACCACGAGTTTGTTTTGCGTCGGTCATGCTCGCACTCGTCGCCGCTGTCCTGTTCCATCCGCTCTTGGCTGTGCCGCTTCTCGTCTTTTTGTTCTTCGAGCGCCTCGTGGTCGGTCGGCAGAGTTTTTTGGCGAGGATAGCGTTCATCGCCGCCGCTGTCCTGCTCGTCGGTCTCACCGTTCCCGCGATGCTAGCCATTGCATCGCACACGAACCTCGGTGGTAGCCTCCGTCTGCTCGTCACAAAACTTCCAGACTTCTTCCGATTGTTCGCGAGTCCCTACTGGGGTCCGTATCCGTATATTCCCTGGGCACTCGATTTCCTGTATGACTTCCGATATTGGTTGCCCATCGTGGTGTTCCTCACATCGTTGGTCGTTGTATGCGCATGTACGTCGGTTCGCGCGAACGCACGAGGGCACCTGACGTTTTCCCTTGGACTCCTCCTGACGATTTGGGGAGCGTCGACGCTGTTCACGTTTGAAGGGATCATCCAGCATGAACAGCTCGAGTTCGCTCTTCGTCTCCTGCAGGCTCTTTATACGTTTGCACTTCCACCCCTTGTCGTTGTGTTCGCACGTCTGCACCGATTCGAGTTTGGGAGGGTGTTTCTCCTGGCGCTTCTGGTCGTGGTCGTTTGGTTTTTTTCCTATCCGCAGTACAACCTGAAGTATCCGTTCTTCTCTCCAGGTGTTAGTGCTGTCGATGTCGAAGGAGTCCATTTGATTGAGGAAGCGAGTCAGGGCGAACCTTATCTGGTGCTTTCTCACCAACTCATGAGCGCGGCGGCTATTCAGGAGTTTGGTTTTGCCCACACCTATCGGTATGAAGGTCAAGAGATTCTCTGGTATGCTATCCCTACAGGGGGATCACTCTACGGGCTCTACACCTCGACGATCTATGAAGGGCCCTCTCAGGAAGCCTACTTGCGAATGGCTCAAGAGACAGGTGTTCGTCGCATCTACTTTGCCGCGCCAGCCTATTGGGCGTGGACGCCGGAGCTTCTTGCGGAGCTGGAGGAAGGAGCTGATCGTCTATTGAATCAGGAGGGCATGACCATTTATGAATTCACTTCATTTGATATCTATGACGAAGACGCAGGTAACTAGTTCGACACGGACGGCCGTAGCCGTTGGTCTGGTGGTTGTCTTAGCGGCCGCGGCAGCCGCGGGAGCTGTTTCACTCAAGAACCGCTCAGGTGGAAGTTTGTTTGGTGGAAGCCTCGTTCCCGGTTATGGAACACCTGGATACACCACCCCGGGCGGCTATACATCACCACCAGGTTACACAGTACCTGGCTATAATCTTCCGCAAGGGTATTTGCAACTGGCTCCCAAGTCGGCACTCAATCGAATGCTTGAGTGGATAAATAAATAGATATTCGCAAGATCAAAACGGACTAAGCATCCGTTTTGTTTTTTCGTGGTGATCTATTGCCCCGGTCTGATTTTCTTGATACGCTGTACACATCTTTATGTCCTCACGTTTTTCGGCTTTTGAAGATAAACTCTACGATCGGTTTGGGCCTGTGGGGGGCGCTGTGCTGTCCTTTTTGTTCGAGATCGTCCAGATCGTGATCATCTCCAGCGCCATCATCATTCCCATCCGATACTTCCTCATCCAGCCGTTCTACGTTAAAGGGGCAAGCATGGAACCAAATTTCTACGATCAAGAGTATCTCATCATCGACGAGCTCACCTATCGTTTCCGTAATCCATTTCGTGGAGAGATCGTCGTCTTCAAATATCCACGCGATCGCAGCCAGTATTTCATCAAGCGTGTGGTGGGACTCCCTGGCGAGACGATAGAAGTGACCGGCGGGAACGTCATGGTCTATAACACAGAGCATCCAAACGGTTTGGTGCTCGAAGAGGCATACCTAGAGGAGTCGACGACCGGCAAGGTTCGGGTGACCCTCGGGGATAATGAGTACTACATGTTTGGTGACAACCGCGACTCCAGCCTGGACTCCCGCAGTTTCGGCGCCATCACCCGCGATGACGTCATCGGACGCGTCTGGGTTCGCGGCCTTCCGTTCTCTCGCATCGGCACGTTCGATCTTCCCAGTTATAATTTGTAGTCAACCGGGTTGCGACTGCACCCGATGAGGTAGTCCCAGGCTTTAGCCTGGGCTGCGGCTGCACCCAGGCTAAAGCCTGGGGCTACCAAGAAACATATGTTCCCGAAAAAATCAAAAGCTCCAGCAAAGGAGATAGCCTCGAAAAAAATGACGCCACCAAAGGAGGAGCCAAAGAAAGAGGGCGTTGAGGAGGAAGGCGAAGGAAAATCCGGGAAGACGTTTGAGCTTTTACGCGGATTTCGAGACATCCTTCCAGAGGAGCAGGGAAGATGGAATTTAGTGCGCGACACCATTCGGTCCATTGCTGAGTCCTACAGTTTTGACCGTATCGATCTTCCGATTCTGGAGCGCTCGGATTTGTTCCAGCGCACGATCGGGAAAGGGACTGATATCGTCGAGAAAGAGATGTATGTGTTTACCGATCCTTCAAACCGCTCCGTGGCTTTGCGTCCCGAAGCGACGGCCAGTGCCGCGCGTGCCTACATCAGCCACGGGATGCTCGATCGTCCTCAGCCGGTAAAGATGTGGTACTTAGGACCCATGTTCCGTCACGATCGCCCGCAAGCTGGACGCTATCGTCAGTTTTATCAGGCGGGATTTGAGAGCTTTGGCGTGGACGAGTCTATTGTGGACGCCCAGCTTATCGTCATCGGGTACCAGATTTTTAAACAGCTTGGACTGGACGTGAAGGTCGAGATCAACTCGATTGGTACGTCTGAGTGCCGTGTGGCGTACTTGACCGAGCTGGTGGCCTACTTCCGTCAACATCGCAGTAAACTTTCCGAGGACGACAAACGTCGCTTGCAGAAGAACCCTCTGCGCATCCTAGATAGTAAAGAAGAAGTGACACGCGAACTCTTGCAGGGCGCGCCGCAGATTCTGGATTGGCTCGACGAGAAGAGTAAGGAACACTTCATGAAAGTCTTGGAATTCCTCGAAGAGGTTGAAGTGCCTTATCAGCTTAACCCTTACCTCGTTCGCGGACTCGACTACTACACGCACACCGTATTTGAGTACACGCTTCAAGAAGACGTGGGAGATTTTTCACAAAGTGCCTTGGGCGGGGGTGGACGATATGACGGTCTGGTTGAACTTCTTGGCGGCCGACCTACGCCCGCCTGTGGGTTTGCTCTGGGGATCGAGCGCATCGCTCGCGCGCTTGAAGCAAAGGGGATCAACCCCCCGGAGCGTCCACCAGCAAAAGTGTTTTTCGCCCAGCTCGGGGATGCGTCACGACGCGTAGGCCTTAAACTGTTTGAGGAGTTTCGCCAGTCTGGCATACCCGTTGCGGAGGCGTTTGGAAAGAATGCCCTGAAAGGCCAACTCGAGGCTGCCAACAAGATGGGTGTCGAACTCACCCTCATCTTGGGTCAAAAAGAGGTGCTTGATGGGACCATCATCATTCGAGACATGGAATCAGGGGCTCAGGAAATTGTCGATGTCAAAAAGGTGGTGGGATTGGTAAAGCGCAAGCTTCTGCACGAAGAACTTGACAAAATCCCTAACATTCCGCAAAATCCAATCGCTTAATTCTTCCCAAATAATAGATAAGGAAATCCTGTGGTGAACGTTAAACGTAAAAAAGGCGAGAGTTTTGAAAGCCTCTACCGACGCTTCTCTCGACGCGTCCAACAAAGCGGAAGCATGCTTCAAGTAAGGAAGACACGTTTCCGTGTAGAGGAGCCTAATAAGACGAAGGTCAAAAAGAGCGCTCTGCGACGTATCGTCGCCCGAGCCCGACGCGAGTATCTCATTCGCGTGGGTCAGCTTGAAGAGACTGTACGTCCACAGGGCGGCCCTCGTCGTTAATCCTCGACTATGTCCCTGGCAGAGAAGATTACAGAAAACATGAAGGCTGCCATGAAAGCCAAAGACAGCGCAACGCTTTCCACGTTGCGTTTGTTGCTTTCTGCCATGAAGAATAAAAAGATCGACGTGCAACACGAACTCTCGGACGCGGAAGTCCAGGACGTGGTGAAGACGCAGGTCAAACAGCTCAAGGATTCCATTGAGTCCTTTAAGGCTGGCGGGAGAGAAGATTTGGCTGTGAGTGTCCAGGTGGAGATCGGCGTCTTGGAACAGTATCTTCCCACTCAGATGAGCGACGAAGAGCTTGCGCGGATCGTGAAGGAGGTCGTGGAAAAAAGCGGCGCGACCAGCAAGGCCGATATGGGCAAGGTGATGGGAGCGGCCATGGCCGCCGTCGCCGGGCGCGCGGATGGATCTCGCGTGAAGGACATTGTGGGATCGCTCTTGGCTGGGTTCGTGCTCGTGGTTGTAGGACTGAGTTTCTCGCACGAGGCTCTTGCCGCGGTTCCGCTTATCGAGACATTTTCAAGCGGTCCTGCCTACGCGGAGTTTATGTTGAGGATCGTTCGTGTGCTTATGCTTTGGCTGGGCGTTGCGGCGATTACGTTGATCCTACAAGGCGGGTTTGCTTACATGATCGCCTCCAATCGCGATGACTTGCATACGGACGCCCTCACCAAGATGACGTACGGCATCTTCGCCACCCTGATCGTTGCCGGCCTCTTTGGCATCAGCACGCTTGTTCTGCAGGAGATCGGATAATCATTCAAGAGAAAGAGCGGGCGCAAGGCTCGCTCTTTTTGTTTTGTCCACATATTTTGAGCGACCATTGAAGAGAAATGCGATACAATAGAGGCACGCGCAGGCGTCCCAACATGCATCGACCTCTCGCGCACCCATTTAGACCTTTTGCACGCGCGCTCATTGTTTTGATCGTGGCGTTTTGCGTTGTTGGATTCTTCGCGGTGGCGTTTCCTGCCCTCGCGCAAGACACCTCCTTCGAACAGTTTGCGGACGCCTCTACCCTTTCACAAGATTCGATCGCCATCATCATCGCGCGCGTCATTCGCGTGGCTCTGACCTTGGTCGGCATCATCTTTGTCTGCGTCATCATCTATGCGGGGTTTCTCTACTTGCTGGCTCGTGGGGAACCAGAGCCGATCAAGAAAGCTAAGAAGATTTTCCAGCAGTCCATCATCGGCCTCATTATCATT
The DNA here is from genome assembly GCA_038065075.1 of Patescibacteria group bacterium. Taxonomy (GTDB): domain Bacteria; phylum Patescibacteriota; class Patescibacteriia; order UBA9934; family GWF2-40-263; genus UBA12478. The sequence goes on along the minus strand of JBBTRQ010000001.1, from coordinate 13,351 downwards.
TTTTCCGCCTATTCGATCGCCACGTTCATTTTGAACCGTCTGTTGGACGCGGCATTCACCGGCTCGTCCGCCGCCGTGGCCGACGCGTATTCGGAGCCGCTTTCCGGTTCACTGGGCGGCGGTATTCTCGACGACCACTATCCCGAGCGTGACGCTACCGAGATCCCTCGCAACACCAGAATCTTCGTGACGTTCAAGGAGGCGATCAATCCTGCGTCCATGATTTCCGGATACGATGAGGATCCTGACTCCACGGATCTCAATACCGATTCCGTTGTTATCTATCCAACGGATGAGGGTCCGGGATCGGCTCTTGCCTCCGATGAGGTGGTCGTGACCCACGATGAGGGCTTTGAGATTTTCGTCTTTGATCCCGTCGAGTATCTCGGCTCATCCGAACAAGACACAAATTACACCGTGTCGCTCACAACCGACATTGAGCGGGCATCTGGCACGGCCGCGTTTTCCGGTGCGTACGCGAGTGGGTACTCCTGGACGTTTGAAGTTTCTACAGAAATCGACCTGACACCACCGTATGTGACCAGCATTGTTCCGGCGGCGGATGCGGACGAGCCACGCAACGTGACCGTCGAGATCAATTTCAGCGAGGCCATGGATCCAGTTGCGACTACAGGTTCCTACATCATCGGCGAGGAGCCTCTATTCACGAACATTGAAGTTCTCGATGCGGCACTCGCCAACGTTGAAGGCACGTTTGAGATCAGCAATGCGTATCGCACGATCAGTTTCACGACGACCGACGCGTGTGGAGAAGACCCGTGTGGGGACACCATTTACTGTCTCCCGACCAACCAGCTCATCTCGGCCATGGCCAAAGCGGCAACATTGAACGAGGAAGAGATTCCTCAAGCAGAGCCAACGGGATACACGTTTGATGGAGTCGTGGACGCGGCCGCCAATTCGCTGGATGGCGACAATGATTATGATCCGGAAGTCGCGGGAACCATTTGTGGATCTGAGTCAGACACCATCGAGTGTGAAGATGCTGGCGACAACGATAATTACGAGTGGAGCTTCACGACCAACGACGAGATTGAAGACACCGTGCCGCAGATTATTACGGGTGGTCTCGACCCCGAGATAGAGGAGGATGAGATCAGTACCAGCGCCGACGTGGAGGTCACGTTCAACAGCTATCTGAAGTCTTCGACGGTGAATACGAGCAGTGTGTCCCTGTGGCCTGATCCGTATTACGAATTTTGGTTCGCGATCCGCAAGTCCAATGACGATGTGGAAGAGCGCACGACCGTACTGATCGAGCATCCGACGCTCGTAAGTACAGACCTTGGCGGCTGGGACTACTGGCCGGTCTTGAGCGAGGGGATCAAGAGCGCGTACCAGATCTGCATGTACCCGGCGATCGGCCCGGGATCGAACTGCACGGAAGGAAGAGACGAAGACCAACCTTACTGCTGTAACGGGATTTCTTCCGCAAGCGCATGTCAGACAGAGGAACAAGAAGCGGCGGCGGAAGATGAGACGCTCCCAGATAACACGGAGACGGAACTGTAGAACGCACGCAAGCTAAAGCTTGCGGCTACCAAAACATGAAGATGAATCGTTACATCCACAGCTTCCTACTTGCACTGATCCTCAGTGCCGGGGTTTTTGTCGCCGTGCCGGCGTTTGCACAGGATGTGGACATGGAGTCGTTTGCGGAAACGGCCGGGTTTTCGACCGACGCCACCATCACGGTCATTATTGCCCGACTCATCCGCACGGCCATTACGTTCGTGGGAGTCGTGACTGTTGCGTTCATGGTTTACGGAGGATTTGTGTACATGACCGCCGGAGGGAATCCAGAGCGGTTGAAGAAAGCCAAGGGTATCATCACAAACGCCATCATCGGTCTGCTGTTGGTGTTTGCGAGCTTCGCCATTGTGTCGTTTGTGCTGGGGGCGCTCGTGGACGCGACCGGGACGGATATTTCTGGAAGCAGTTCAAACTCGAGTTCCTACTCGGATAGCAGTAGCAGTTCGGTGTTTTATCTGAGCTCAGTCAATACAGAATGTGCCGAGTCTCTCCAAAACCTCCAGCTTCAATTTGTTTTTTCCAAGAGTGTCGATTCTGACAGCGTGGAGGAGGGAATCGTGGTTGCCGACTCTGGTGGCAGTCCCGTGGTCGGAACGTTTTCGACGTCCGGCCGCACCGTGACATTCACACCATCCCAGGCCTGTGACAGCCCGTACGAGACAGAGTTTTGTTTCGATGCGTCGTCGGAGTACACGATTGATGTAGATTCGAGCGTGGTCGAGTCCTCAGCCGGCTCATCCCTGACGTGCACGACGACCTATCCCTGCACCTTTGGTTTCACAACCGGGACCGAGGTCGATATCGACGATCCAAGCGTCACGATGGACGCGCCAGAAGACGGGGAGAGTCTCTACGCGGGATCGATCGAAATGCTTCAGGTACTTACGACAGATGACAGTGGTGTTTCGACCGTCGATTTTTATGTGATCGATGATGACGAGGCGATCTACTCCTCGGGAGTAGACTTCTCATCCACGGGAGCCGTGACAGGCGCGAGCGTCGAGAATGCATTTTTCACCGACTCGGCAGAAGAATGGGATACGGAAGGCTACACCACCAACGAGGAATATGACGTGTGGGCGACCGGATACGATTGCGCGGGGAATACGGATACCGCCTCCCGCGTAAGCATCGTTTTGCGTGCCGCCAACTGTAACAACGAAGTCCTCGACGAAGATTTGGGTGAGGAGGAAATCGACTGCGGTGGCGACTCCACGAGCGCGTACTACTGCGGCTCCTGTGACGGCGATGAGTGTACGGAAGACGCGGAGTGCGCCAGCGGCCAATGTGTGGACGGTTCCTGCGTGACGACTCCGAAGATTGAAGGCGTGTCGCCAGGAGACGGCGCTGGGGGAAATCTGATCACGATTTCCGGTGAGGGCTTTGGAGAAGACGAAGGTGTTATTGCGTTCCTAGGAACGGAATCGGGAGATGAAGTTGAACTGAGTGCGTACGAATGTAACGCTTCCACGCAGTGGTCGGATTCGCAGATCATTGTTCAGGTTCCAAGCGCCGCCGTGGATGGCCCTGTTTCTGTCACAACATCGGACGACGAGACCGAGCGCACCGACGACGACTATGGCCCGTCGATTGCAGACTTCGATGTCAACGCGATTGAACGTCCGGGCGTGTGTTTGCTTGACCCTGATGAAGATGATTACGGCTCTTCGATCGATGTGTACGGCAACAGTTTCGGCGAGACCCAAGGTTCGTCGACGTTCTATTTTACAAACTACGAAGCGAGCTCGTACATTTCTTGGTCTGACGACCAACTCGATGTCGTTGTTCCCAACGTAAACTCGGGAACGTATCTTACGCAGGTGTTTACAGGCGACTACGTTTGTATCACCTCCGATGGCGAGGCAACGGCGACGACCTGCTCAGACGATGAGGATTGTGACACCGAGACAGGTGAGAGTTGCGCGACGTCGTGGTGTTCCGAGACGCTCAAGTATTGCGGCGACGACGATGATTGTGGCGACGAGGGCGGAAGTTGCGAGTCTGTGCGTGTGGGATCAAATAAGGTCACGTTCACGGCAGTCGATGTTTCGAGTTCCTCGAGTCCAGTCATCTCCTCGGTCGATTCCGGTTGGAAGGCGTGTTCCGACGACAATGTGCACTGTGGCGATGACGATGACTGTGGCGAGGGAGCGACGTGTGAGGACGCGCTGAACTGGGGGCCAGCTGGACAATACATCACCGTGTACGGAACAGGATTTGGAACGACAACCGGATCAATCTTTTTTGAGAATGAGTCCTTGGGCTATACCGCCCTGGGCGACACCGATTTTCCGGACGCGTGTGGGGACGATTTCTGGCATGACACGTACGTAACCGTGAAGGTTCCGGAGGTCTATCAAACAGAAAGCTTGGACGCGATCGAAGCCGTAACCCACGCGCTCACGCTTGAGCGCGCGGACGGGCAGGAATCGGACGCGACAGATTTCGTCGTTTTGGACGACACCCCGGGACCGGCCATCTGTGACATTGATCCATCGAGCGCGCCGGCGGAAGTTGAGGTGACAATTTACGGTGAAAATTTTGGAACCGACGACGGAACCGTGACGTTTTATCGTATTCAAGAAGCCGGCTTCACGTTGTGGGAGAATGACGAGATTTCTTCCGTTGTCGTGCCCGACGAGGCCGTGACCGGTCCTGTGTACGTTGAGGAAGCGGAAAACGGATACTCCTCCAATTCGATCACCTTTACCGTCGGCGACTGTCGGGAGGATGCGGATTTGTGTGCCGAAGGAGAGAGCTGTTGTTCCAACGGAGCGTGTTCGACGTCATGTGAGGACGTGACTGAGGTTGAGGCCCACTACGCCTTCATGATCACCACGGGAATCACACCCAACACCCCGCACGTGCTCGTCCAGTGCACGGGAACGGGTGTCTCACCCAGCCCCTGGGAGGGGTGGAGCGATCCGCAGGACGTATGCGTGAACGCCGCGGTGGAGGCCGAGTTCAACATGACGATGGTGAAACCGACCATGAACGCTTCCACCGTGTTGGTGCGCGCGTGCGCGCAGACCTTCACGCTCGCAGAGGAAACGAGCGCGCTGGAAGTCTGTTCGTTCGCGGCCGCGGAGTGCTCGAGCGATTTCGATTGTGAGAATCCCGATGAAACGTGTCTGCTCGCGCAAGAAGGCGCATGCAAAAATTGGGTCTTGGTGCCCGGTAGCGTCGTCCCGGACGTGACCGGGTTTTCATGGACGCCCATTGTCGGTAGCCTCGCAACCGACACTTGGTACCGCGTGAGTCTGCAGGGCGCGGATCAAATCCGGAGCGCCGCGGGCGGCTATTTGGAAGAGGATTACGAATGGGACTTTACCACCAGCGCCGTGAACACTCCCTGCGAGGTGGGGGACGTGAACGTCCGGCCAAATGAGTACACGCAGACCCAACAAGCGGACGTGGACTACTCCGCCCAGCTCACCGCCCAAAACGACCGGTGCGTGGCGCTTTCCTGCGCCGGCTACGCGCTTGACTGGGAATCGGATTTTGACGGCGCGTTGATCCCCGTGTCCGCGCCCGGGATCGGGATCTGCGCGAACGTCGTGAACGCCCAAGCGGAGACGCCCGCGAACGATCCGGCTCTCATTACCGCTACGGTCACCAACGCGGTGAACGATCCGTCCGGCACGGGCGATCTCACGATCAATTTCCTCGACCCGAAAATCGACGATTACTTCCCGCGGTGTACCGCGGCCTGCGTCAACGCCTTGCCATGGGGCGAGTTCAACACGGTCATGGACGAGGCCACGATCGGGGAGAACAGTATCACGCTGTACGAGTGTTTGAATTCGCTGTGCGAGACGTCCGGTCTTGACGATGTGGATTTAGTGAGCGCCATCGGGTATAGCGCGACCACGCGCCGGTTCTCGATTCTGTTTGCCCCCCCGCTGACGATGGATCCCAACACGTGGTACCGCGTGGTCGTGGACGGCGACGCCGTTGTCTCCCAAACGGGCATCGCGCTTGCACAGTCGGGCTCCAATTATGGCACGGATGAGAACCGGTACTTCCCCGGAGACTTTTCTTGGATCTTCCGCACCAAGAACGATGCGGTCAGCTGTTCGATTGACTCGGTGGAGATCGATCCCGCCCTTGCCACCCTGGGCTATGTCGGCGCGCGCGCCGAGTTTGCGGCCACGGCTTTGGGCGAGCCTGATGAGTGTTCCGCACAAGGCCAGACGCTTCAGGCGGGCGATTACGCATGGGAAGCCTGGACGGCCACGGATACGCCCAACGCCGTTGGCGCGGCCGCCAGCTTGGCTCTCAATAACGACGAGGTCGTCGCCTACATGATTTTGGGCGGCGCCATTGAGCTTGCCGGCACGCTCCCGGCGTACTGCACGGCGGCCTGTCTCAACGCCGGCTCGACGGTGAGCGTGGAAGACGGCGTGTGCGGTAACGGAAGCGTGGAGGCGCCGGAGGAGTGCGATGACGGCGCCACATTGCCAGGCGACGGCTGTTCGCAGAACTGTTTGAATGAAGGCGTGTTTGAGGAGCATGCCCAATGCCCCTTGGCCTGCGAAGAATCCGACGCGCCGTGCGTGAATGATGCCTCGTGCGAGGAAGTCTGCGCGGAAGCGGTGTGCGCTTCCGCCGCGGATGTGAACCAGGCCTGCGCGCTTGACAGCGAATGTGACAGCGGAGCCTGTTCGACGTCGGGTCAATGCGAAGATTTTGCCGATGCCGATGAGGCCTGCGGGAGCTTCACCCAATGCGACTCCCTTTCCTGCGTTGGGTCGTGTTCGATCACGGGCGACTCTTGCAACGGTCAGGATTCGGATTGTACCTACGCGGTGGGCGACACGTGCGAACTGACGGGAATCGGCTGCTGCGGGGACGGGATTCGCCAGTGGACGATCGAGACCGGCGGCGAGGACTGCGACGACGGAAATCTCGCCAGCGGCGACGGCTGTTCTTCCATCTGCAAGAACGAAGGATCGCTCTTGGTGGGGGCGACGTGCGGGGACGCGGGCCCGCGTGACTGGGCGAGCAATACCGGCGGCGAGGACTGCGACGACGGCAACGCGATTTCCGGCGACGGCTGTTCGAACCGATGTCTGTTGGAAGGGTCGGAGTCGGAAGAGAACGTCTACGCCATCTGCGGCAACCAGGTCGTTGAGCCGGGAGAGGATTGCGATCCCATTCCCACGGCGCTGGCTTCTTCCACGCTCGTGGCGCCTGACGGTTGTTCAAGCTCCTGCCTGTGGGAGGGAACGCCCTCGTGCCCCACTTCCGCGTCGCCCAACTGTTGCGGCAACACTGACCTTGATCTGGGCGAGGAGTGCGACGGGGAGGAAGGCTGTGGCAACCGCTGTTTGTGGTCGGGCTCCTCCTACCTATACTCGATTCCGTCCTTTTGCGGAGACGGCAACGCACAAGGCGTGGGCGAGGAATGTGACGCGCCCGCTTCCTCAGTGTTCTCTGCGGGCTCGTATTCCGTCGCCCAAGTGGCGCCGGGCGCTCCCAGGGAAGTCAACGAGACAACCGGCTACGCGGTCTCCACCATATCCGTCACGGTCGACGAAGACGTGACCGACGATGCCACGCTGCGCCTGCAATGCGCTTGTACCACCAATGACTCTTGTGGCGGAGCCGCACTGGGTTGCGGCGCGGAGTCTTGCTGTTTTGCGCGCCCCACGCTGGGAACCGTCAGTCCGACGGACAACCTCGCGGCGTTTGAGACAGACACGGCCAACGGCTTGTGCCGTAACACGGCCGTCTGGGTGGAGTTCAGCGAGTTCATGGACGCCGCCACGTTTGACTCAACGCAGGACAACGATCAGGACGGCGTGGTCGAGCTCACCGACGGCGATGGCATCATCCAGCAAAACGAATTTCACGCGAATCTCTATTTGGACTTGGTGAGCGTGGACGGGAACGGCGACGGGGCGCAGGAAGCGGTGGACGAGATCACCGACTGTCCCACAGGCTACGTCGGCGCGGCGCTCCCGCCCGAGTCCAGTTCGGCCATGCGCCTATGGCATTGGTTCAAGCGGTTCGTGATGGGTCTGTTTGGAAACGACGCGTCGGCTTCCTCGACGTTTGCTTGCCATGTGCCGGTGACGTATTCCCAGACGATTGTCGACGCGCAAGCCGGAACCGCGCGCGTGGCACTTGCCTACGGCCAGCTTCTGGAGGAGAACGCCGTCTATCGCTTGGTGGTCGTCGCGGACAACGTTGGCCACGATGAAAATAAGGATGGCATGCTTACGCCTTCGGACGTGACCCTGTGCCTGGGAGACGCGTGCGGTAGCGCGCAATTCGTCCGCACGTTTGCCGTGGGTTCGGAGGTTTGCGATCTGGATCGAGTCACCCTGGAGGATCTCGGGAATGTTGACGTGAGCGTCAACGAGGGTGCAAGCGTGGGGCTGTTTAGCGCAACCGGCGAGGAGCACGCCTTCATCGCCACCCCCCAGAGTTACCGCGCGGGAGGGTATGAAGAGATCGCGCCGTTGCCAGAGCTCTACGCGTGGGAGTGGGGGTGGGCATCCTCGTTGACGGACGCGGGAGAAACAGACGTGGTCGCCTCCGCGCCTGAGACGCCGCAGGACACGACACGCAATTACACCGCAAGCGGTGCCTCCGGCCGAGAGCAAGTCTTTGCGACCGCGACCATCACGACTGATGAACTCTTTGAACCGACAACCGTCGCCGTTGCCGCGATCCCCGCGACTGCCACGAGCGCCGCCATCCCCGCGATCGCCGCGCGCACCGTCACGGGGCTCCTCGAGGTGACCGCCCTCGTTTGTGAGAACCCGTGGCCGTCGCTTGAATCGACGACGCTTGATTTCCCGTATCTGGAAGATGTTTTGCCGAGTAACTTTTCATTCTATTACTGCCGCGATGCCGGTGAGACAGGAACCGAGGATGACCTGCCAGCACTCGAGGATCCGATCGATGTCACATCTCTCGCATCTTCTGGCATTCTTCAGGAACTCATTTTTAAAGTGGAAGATTCCAGTGATGCGATCGGTGTACGCGTCATCCCCAACGTTTCCTTCTGTTCGACGACAACTTCCACCTCTTGTAGCGCCGACTCAGATTGTCCATCAGGCGAATCGTGTTTAGGAAATGGATCGTATTTAACTCCCAGTGCCTGGGTTGAGGGACAGGAGTTTACCGGCACCTTTTCGGAAACAGAACTCGACGGATATCCAGCCGTCTCAGCCGGCAACACGCTGTATGCCGCGGCCGCGAATGTGAGTGGGACAACCATCTATCCCAACATCTACATCGTCTCTTACAACGAGGACGCCAGCGATGACGCGCAGGAAATTTTTAATCAGCTTCTCGCGAACTGGCGCTTCAACGGCAACACGGACGAGGTGACGGATATCAACTTGTGCCAGGATGAAACGACGTTGAGTTATGAACTGTATTACGAGAGTGATGATGACACCTCGGGAGAATACGTGACATGCGAGTGGGATGGGGATTGCTATGAGGCATTCGAGGACAGCTCGATCATGTGTGACGCCCAGAAGGGAAAGCTCACGCGTGACATGACGCGTCTCTTGGACGTGGTCGATATAGCGACGACGATTGACGAGTATGGCGACGCCAACGGTCACTGCTCGGTCACAAAGGGACAGTCCTGTGATACAGATTATAATTGTCCAGGGGAGGAGGAGTGCATGGCGGGATTCCCCGAGGTGCAGTCTGGAACATTTGTGCCCGCGTTGTCTAACTCTATCTGGAGTTCCTGGAGTGCGTCGTTAGGGAACGACTTAGGCACGGCGCTTCCGAGCGATCCGGTGAACGAGTTTTATGACTGTTCGGAAGACGGATACGACTCTGCTTCTTGCTGGAACGGAGAAGAGGGGTCGTTTATCTGTCCAGAGAACTCGCACCTCTATGGATACCAGAGCGTGGGAGGGGAGGCATACAAACTGTACGCGGTGCTCGAGTCTGACGGGGGCGAGTACACATGGGGCTACGCGCTTGATACAGAGCTTTCCGATGAGGTGACGGTGTACGTAGAGTATCCGACAGACTATGCGCCGGCTTCCGCCCTTTCAGGATTCTCGGCCACGCCGGTATTCTGTGACGGAAGCACATGGGGAGACTCCTCGTTGTGCGGTGACGGAACACAAGGAGCGAGTGAAACCTGTGAACTTGGTGATACTACGACCGGCGCAACGTGTACGGTGTGCGTAAATCCAGATGACGATACGTATGACGGCGATGAAGGGTGCGAGAGTGATGCCCAGTGCGGAACGGGTGGAACGTGTGCGAGCGGCACAACGACGTACGCCTGTGCGATCAATTCGTCGAATCAGTGTTACTGGGATACGACCAACACATCATCATGCAGCGCCTATGAGTGTGGCAACGGCGTTGTCGAAACGGGTGAGACCTGCGACGACGGTTCGCTCAATGGAACCTACGGTCATTGCGATGATGAGTGTGGCGCGGGTGATGCCATCTACTGTGGTGACGGATACTTGGCCTCCAGTGAACAGTGCGATTGCGGAACGACATCCAACTACTCGAGTGTGATCGCGGACACGGCAAGCTGGGCGTACCTCAATCTGGCCGCCGAGTGCGCGGTTTCCAATGGCCAGTACAACGCGACGGATGCTTGTGCCTATAATTGCACATCCCCAGGACTTATTTGCGGCGATGGTCGCGTGAACGGCTCGGAGGAATGTGATGGCGATTATGAAGATTGGGAGGGAGCGCTGTGCTCGGACGGAACAATCTGTACGACTGATGCAGATTGCGACACGGGAACCTGCGGCGGCGGTGGCGCGGCCTGCGGTGTAGGGGATATTTGTACGGATTTCGATGATGCGGGCGAGACCTGTATTGTCGATACGCAATGTGATGCGTACTTTGTCACTCCGTCGTATGGCTCGGGCGCGTGTAACGCCAGCGGAGTCTGCGCGAGCGCTTCGGATGCCAGTGACGTGTGTACGAGCAGTACGTCCTGCGACTCGGGTCTGTGTGGAGATTTCAACTACGACCTTTTCCGCTATCGAACCTGCGACAGTTCGTGCTCATGGGGTTCTGGTGGAGGCTGGTCCGCATGTGTGGGTGGCACGCAGATTTGTGGAAATGGAACCGTGGAAGGCAATGAAGCCTGCGACGACGGTAACTCGACAAACAATGATGAGTGTTTGAATACGTGCGTCGAGAATGTCTGTGGAGATGATTACGTGGAGGTGGGAGTCGAGTCTTGTGACGATGGTTCTTACGACGCGACAAGCAACACCGGGAACGGGGCCGTCTGTGAAGCCGGTTATGAGGACACCTGTAACTATTGCAACGCGACCTGTCAGTACAAGACCGCGTCTGGAGGATACTGTGGAGACCGGCTGGTAAACGGAGGCGAGGTGTGCGACGGGGCGTACTCGGAGCAATTGAAATACTACGACTCGGGAACAGGCACAACACTGGGCTCGTGTGCGTACACGCCGCCGGCGAACGCTCCCACGGTCGAGGATGAAGACGAGAACGATTACACCTGCCGCTGGTTAGGCGTGTGCAACGGGGGAGCGCAGAACGGCGAGCTGTGCACGCTTAACTACGAAACCTATGAGGCGACTGGAGAGGTGGAGGGACTGATGGGCGTTCCAGATTCATTTTTCTGCGGACCTTTTAATGACTGCGTCCCGCCAGTGTGCGCGGACAATTGCGGTTCGTCGTGTCCCACTTCGTACGCCACGACTGGCCTGCTCGTGCACAGCTCAAGCCCAGGCGCTGAGCCAGGCGACCAGGTAAGCCTTTACAGTTACCAAAATGAGCTGGGGGATTCCCCGGATAGCGCGGTACTCTCTGTTCCGGCGTGCAGTGTCGCCACTGAGCTAACGGCGGACATAGATAACGCGGACGTGGATCTTCCTGACGTGGATGTCGTATTCGTAACCGACCTGTCCGGAAGCATGAGGTGGTTTGTGGATGAAAACTCAGACGCTCCCGTCGGGAGCCGGCGCATCGATTATGTGGTGGATGCCACGCAAAGCGCCGTGAGTACCCTGTTTGATGCCGTTGGAACCAGTGCCACAATGAGGATCGGGCTCGTTTCCTTTACGAACTTGGCGGCTTCTGTTGACGTGCCTCTTTCCGTTTCCACCTCTGAAAATCTTTTGTTGACCACGCTGGACGACTATCTCGATCCCCCGCCTGTGGGGAGCACTCCTACGTACACTGGCGTAAACGCGGCCGTGCAGATGCTCACGGACTCCGAGGCGCAAGTCAAGATTGTCGTGCTGTTGTCCGACGGCGAGCCGACAAATCCCGCGGACGTGAACCAAGAATGTGCGCCATCCTCCGGATCCCCGTTTGCGTGGGATAACTATCCGTCAAGCCAGGATTGGAATGGCGTTCCCGCCTGCGTGGCGCAGATTGCCGATCAACTCATCGACGGATCTTCGGACATCTTGTTTTACTCTGCCGCCGTAACGACGAGCAACGCTCTGCGCGGATACATGGCGCACCTTTCGAGCAATACCTGCGCGTGGTCGAGTCCCACGAGCTTGGACGATTGCGACGGAAATTTTGCCTACCAAGCGTCTGACGCGCAAGGCATTGCCGATATGTACACGGCGATCGTGAATTCGATTGTGGGGACGAACGTTACGATCTCCTCCGTCGTCTCTGCAAGTGCGTCTTCCTCGACCGTGCAAGTCTCGCCCAGCCAGGATGTGGAGCTGTCGTTACCCAGCGGGTTTGCCTGCGCGACAACACCACAGACTATTCCTTTGCGCAATACCTTTTATGGAACCGGCGCCATGGAGTTCGGCGATTTCCAGTTGACGTATTGTCCGGTTCAATAATATGGACTTCAATGACTATCCCAACCAAAGCAAGGCTCTCCCTTGGAGACCGATCGCCATTGCCTCGGGCGGCATGATCTTGGCGTTTCTGATTGTGTTTGTGGCGATTCGCGCATGGAAAGGTGGCGATCAAGATTCCTTGCTGGATGCTGGAAGCCCACGCGCGTCAGAAGTTGAGCGAGGCCTCAAGTTGTCGGAGGCGTGCGAGGAAGAAGGTGCTGGCGCGGCTCGCGACAATTGTTATTGGGGCGCGGCGCGTGAGACCGGACAACAGGAGATCTGCCGCTCCATCTCAGACGAGAGCTGGCGGACGCGCTGTCATGACGATGTGTTGAGGGCTCAAGCGTTTGAATTGGGCGATGCGAGCGCGTGCGAGGAAATGCAAGACGAGTCGCGACGAGAAGGCTGTAGGCAAACATTCGCTCCCGCGCTCACCTCCGCCACCTGCCATTGGGAAACGGATCGGGAGCTTTGCAGCGATCTCTCAGCGCAGGAGGCGGCTCTTGAGGCGCTGTCTGCGTCCAAGTGTGATACCATTTCAAATACAAGCCGATACGGTTCGTGTCTTGATCTCGTGGCAACGGCGATCCATGAGGGCGGTCAGCCGGAGCCTGCGATCGAGGAATCCGACACGGATGAGGACGGTCTCAAGGATCTGGACGAGCTGTTGATCTACCAAACCGATCCATTGAATCCGGACACCGACGGGGACGGTTATTCCGACGGCGCAGAAGTTATCGCCGGGTATGATCCCAATGGATCAGGAAAATTAGAATAGAGACCTATAACCTAAACGCTATGTTCGAAGACACCAAAGAACCCGAAGACATGTTTGACGCAACGGATAAGGTTGCGCCGCAAGTCACCGCTCCAACCGATACACCCACGCCCGTGGAGCCGCCCGCGCCGCGCATCCCTTTGGACCTGGACGCCGTTTCTGCTCCGGCACCTGCTCCCAGCGTAGAGGAGCGGATTGCGTCCGTATCAAGCGGGCGAGGTGGGTT